>JBEKYG010000341.1:0-6033 GCA_049511215.1 Acidobacteriota bacterium
TGTCTCTGAGTGCCTCTTGTTTTTGGCTGGCCTTATGAAGATCCGTGCATCTTTGTTTTGGATCTTCGATCTCTTCAGGGTTGGCCTGCCGTGCCACAGGATAGCCAAGTACAGACGTCAAGGCTCGTTCGTCTGCGAGCATCCATGCGTCGAAAGTCCGAATTGCAACTCCGAAGGCTCGACGCAGGTCGATCTTTTCATATTGCTGCGCCTGATTGAATTCTGAAATCCTTTCTCGGCGGCCATCCTCGTCGATCACGAGTATCAAGGCATCGAACCCTTGCTTTTTCGCTTCACCCAGCCATCGAACCGCTCTCTTAAAATAGCCACGACCTTTGCCGTGATGGGCATGGATATCGCTGCGACTCACGCGGTCCAACTCAAACTCAATATCCATTGGGGCAAGACGATTGACCAGAGTTTGCAGAGCACCGGATTGTTCGTGTTTGCCCTCCGACACAAGGAGGGCCCTCATGATTGGGGCTCCTTGCCGGAGGTGCCGGACTTGGCTAACGCCTCATCTCCTTCCGCCGTCCATATTTCACCGAGTGTAAAAACATCGAGTTGTTCACGCACCGTTGCGCTCTCGGAGAGGCGCCGCAGAGTCACCGAGCCGTCCTGTGTTCTTTGGCACAGAGTTACTTCCTCGGGCTTGAATAGGTCCAAAACATAGGGGGAGTGAGTCGTCAAAATCACCTGCGTTCTGGTTTGCTCCTGAACCAATTCGCGAAGGACCTTCAGCACATCCTGCAATCTTTTAGGATGAATTCCATTCTCGGGTTCTTCTACGAGGACTACCCGAGGAGGCTCAGGCAAATATAGAATCGTCAGATAAGCGAGAACCAAGAGAGTGCCGTCGGATGCCTGTGACGCGGGGATTGGCTGATCGACACCGGAAAACTGGAAGTAAATGCCCTTGCCTTCTGCGTTCTCCAACATGGGAATCTGCTCTGGAGCATCGACCGGAGAACGGAATGCAGCTTCGGGCATGAGCTTGATAGATTTGATCTGTGGGAAGATCTCCTTGAACCGTCTCTCCAGGCTGCTGAAGCGATCCCTATCGTAGCCAAGAATATCATCCAGACACAGTGCAAGCCCAAATCCGGAGGATTCCATACGAAAGCGCCGCCGGGAATCCGGCGCCACGGGCAACGCAAGAAATCGAGGGCTCCAGCAATAGTAATGAATGCCGGCAAACGAATCGTGAATCCTCCGCGCCCAGCTCGTGTGATCGTCCGGTGCCGAAGAGCCTTCCGTGGCGATTCCCATAACCATGGATCGACCATAACCGGGGTTTTGAAAGTTCAACGCCGGAGCCTCCTGAATGGCTTCGATACCCTCCTCCTGGACCACGGGGGCACGACCTCTTGCAGGGAAACGGCATGACAAGCGGTATTCGAAGCTTTCCGCATTATTGTCCTCAACCTGAGCCGCAAATGAGATTGCCAGATCGCGATTGCCATTCCAGACTAATTCGACTCCTGTCCACGAGCCCGTAAATGCCTTAACCAGGTGATGGTCAACACTGCGGCACAACGCGGCTATCGCCTCCAGAATGCTGGTTTTGCCGGAATCATTGGGGCCTATCAGGATGTGAAGCGGAGTCAGTTCAAGCGTCACATCGCGAAGGGCCTTATAGTTTTGGATTCGAAAGCGTTTGATCATCGCTCTTCCTCCGATCCGAGCCGATTGTTTTGCGTGCCGATGGCGCTGCGTGGTTTCAACGAAGGAATTATACAGACACAAACGCGGCAACGCCTGTCACGCGTTCAGGACTCCTCAGCTAGGTCAGGCTAGTATACACCGGTGGGGCTTTCCGCGAACAGGAAGCGAGATAACACAATGCTAGGGATCGCATCTGTCGAATCCGATTTTAGGATCAAAACAGGATGTCCCGGAAAGCCCCAGAGAACTTCGCATCGTGATCAATTAGCCGGTATCTCTGTGCAGCCTCACTGGCTGCCGTAACTGGTCGGGTGAGAGTCCCGACGATGGGGGATTTCGCGTTCGCCCATCTGGCCTGAACCGGGGGTTCCCTGGCGATGGGGCCGTTCCCCCTCATCGCCAGGATCTTCAGCCGCCCCGGTTCGATTTTCTATTGTAATCGGCTGGCAAATGCCATGTTTGACGATTCTGCGAGAAGAGTCTATGCTGGCAGCCAAACCTTTGTATCTGAATTCTAGTGCCGTGTCCCGAAAGGATTGCGCCGATAGTGGATTTTGTACCAGTGAGCCTTCATCCAATCGAGAGGAGCCCATGGGCAAGCCCCCGCAACCTTTGCTGATGGACCACCGGATCGACCTTTATATTCCGTCACAATGCATCTGTTCCAATCCCTTGCCCGAAAACCTCCGAGAAAGCGTTCTTCGAGAGGTTAAAGAGAAGCTGGACGGCTGGTTCGGTAGTCATAGTGAGTTCGACGTCAAAGGAGATTGGCGTCTTCCTAACGGCACGGCTGCAAAAGAGCCCGTCACGGACATTTACTCATATTGCACCAATGAAGCGCTCGAATTGCATGCCGGTGATGTCGATGCGTTGGCGGTTGAGATTGCCAACAGACTTTCGCAAGATCGGGTTCTCCGAGTCTTCGACAACCTAAAAGTCGCCCTCTGGCCAAATACCCTATTGGATCTCATCCCGGGACGGAACTGCGCCTGCCAAGGCAGGTTCCCGCAGGCTGGACTAACGCCGCCCCAGCCACAATATATTGGCAGAGCTATCGATCATTCGAAGATGCTCGTGATCCACGCTATCCTCCACTCATTCAGATCCGTGAGTGATGCACGCAAGCTATTCTGTAACTGGCTCAATTATGGTTATGCCAGCGGCAGTCTTCCGTGGGCTGGCTGGCCCGAAAGCATCCGCCAATCGCTCGACTGCGCCCCGGAAATCCTGGCAGAACAAAATGAGTTCAAGATCGTCCACCTGCGGCTGGATGCAAGCCGTCTCCGTCGAGGGCCTGAGCGGAGCGTGATCCGTCGGATCTATCAGGACGATCCTTCCTTTTGCGGCTTGTTCCTCGTTAGCAACAAGGAACTGACAGAATGGGAATTCGTCAATGCACGAGATTCGCAGGAGGATGCCGCCAAGATCCTGTTCCGGCGGCTTCGGGTTGGATCCGACGCGCCACTGCGCACGGCGACAGAACGCATTTCGCTGGTGGAGATCAACGAAGACGAGGAAAAGACCATCACAGCCGCCGACATCCAGAGGCGGCATAACGACGCCTTTGACGTCGAGGCTGTCACCAAGGAATTCTACCGGGAGATCGCCGACTGGTATTTCTGGGCGCTGCAGCACCCCAAAGTGGTTTATCCGCGCAGCGTGAATGGCGAGGACCAGCAGTCCATTTTCCTGATCCGGCTGCTGACCCGCCTGATCTTCTGCCGGTTCCTACAGGAAAAGGGCCTGATCCCGCGGGAATTTTTCGAACGCCGATACATCAAGCAAATTTTGAAGGACTTTACACCCCAATCCGGCACCTTCTACAAAGCTTTCCTCCAGAATCTCTTTTTTGCCACGCTGAACCAGGAACAGGACAAGCGCGGATTCCGAAAGAAATACGAAGGCTCGCGGGACGGAAACCGGGGCGCCACGACACTCTATCGATATGCCGACCTGCTGGAGGATTCTTCGGAATTCCTTGAGAAGCTCCGACTGGTGCCCTTCGTAAACGGCGGGCTGTTTGATTGTCTGGACGAAGTCTTTATCCAGAGTGAAAACAAGAAAAACGTCCGGCTCGATGACTTTTCCGAAGAAAGGGAGAACCATCTCTGCGTTCCCAATGAGCTGTTCTTCGCGACCCTCACCGATGTCGATCTCAGCGAGGCTTACGGCGATGCCAAGCACAAGCACGAGGTGGTGCGTGGTCTCCTTGAGGTGCTCGGCCGATACAAGTTTACGGTCGAAGAAAACACGCCATTCGATCAGGAAATCGCTCTTGACCCTGAAATGCTCGGCAAGGTCTTCGAAAACCTCCTGGCCTCCTACAACGAGGATACCTGCACCACCGCCCGCAAGGCGACCGGCTCTTTCTATACTCCGCGAGAAATCGTGAATTATATGGTGGATGAATCGCTCGCGGCATACATGGCCGGAGCATTGAGCCCAGATGTGCCAGACAAGCCCGAGAATGAGAAACGGATACGCGGGTTGTTCGCCGCCGAAGATTCCAACCACGACTTGACCGTCCAGGAGGTGGAGGTGTTGATTGACGCCATCGACCGGATCAAGATCCTCGATCCGGCGTGCGGGTCCGGAGCGTTCCCAATGGGCGCCCTGCACCGCCTGGTTGACGTCCTGCAGAAGGTGGATCCGAACAACCGCCACTGGAAGAAGCAGCAGCTGACCAAGGCGCGGCACGACCTCCAGCTTGCAGAACAGATGGAGGACGACAAGAACCGGGAAGCTGCCATTTCAGAAGCCGAGGCGCGAATCGCGGATATCGAACATTCGTTCGACACGCGCTTCCACGAGCTGGATTTTGGCCGAAAGCTTTATCTCATCGAGAACTGTATCCACGGCGTTGACATCCAGCCCATCGCCTGCCAAATCGCCAAGCTGCGGTTCTTCATAGCCCTGATCGTCGACCAGATCGTCGATGAATCAGCGCCCAATCGTGGAGTCCGCCCGCTGCCGAATCTCGAAACCAAGGTCGTGGCCGCCAACTCGCTGATTCCAATCGAGCGCCCTCAACAATTGGTTTTGATGTCCGATCAAATCCCGACGCTACGCCGGCAGCTCGAACAGGTTCGTCACGATTATTTCGTGGCCAGAACACCGGCAAAGAAAGCCAAGTGTCGCGAGAAGGATGCGAAGCTGCGCAACGAAATTTCAATCCTACTGCGCGACAGCGGGATGCGCGCATCAACCGCCAGGGAGCTGGCCGCCTGGGACCCGTATGATCAAAACTCACATGCCAGTTTCTTCGACCCGGAATGGATGTTCGGCATCTCAAGCAATAAAGATGGCGGCTTCGATATCGTGATCGGCAATCCACCCTATATCAGGATCCAAACACTCAAACAGCAGGATTCAGAGCAGGTCGAATTCTTCAAGGATCATTACACGTCAGCCAGTAAAGGCAACTACGACATCTATGTTGTTTTTATTGAGCGCGGGATGCAGCTGCTTCGTCCTTCTGGGATTCTCGCCTACATTTGTTCGCACAAGTTTTTCAATGCGAAATACGGCGAACCCCTGCGAGCCCTGATTGCGAAGGGGAAGCATCTCAAACACGTCGTCCATTTTGGTGACCAACAGGTCTTCCCCGGCGCGAGTAACTACGTCTGCCTGCTTTTCCTAGCAAAACCTGGGGCTGGGAGCTGCAGATGGATGGTGGTCGATGATCTGCTAACCTGGCTGGCTTCAACACGGGCTCCGCAAGCTACGGTCGCTGCGGAGCAGATTGGCATTGCAGAGTGGAGCTTCTCCGTCGGCCGGTGCGCGGCATTGTTAGGTAGGCTCCAGAGGATTCCCACCAAATTGGAGCACGTTACAGCACGAATATTCCAAGGAATCAAAACGAGTGCTGACAGGGTTTTTATCGTTCAGGAGTTGGAACGGACAAAGAAACAGATCCTTGTAACCTCACCGGAACAAGACGAGGAATATACTCTCGAGCCAGATTTGCTTCATCCCCTAATAAAGGGCGGGGACAGCCACCGATATGAGCTGACTTTGACAAATCGCTTGATCTTGTTTCCTTATCTCAGGGACGCCAACGGTCAAATGCAGCTGATTAGCGAGGCTGTTCTCAGGCGAGACTATCCAAATACCATGGCCTATTTGCGTGACAATCGGAAAACTCTTGAAGACAGAGAACGTGGCAACCTGAATGCGCCGAGTTGGTATGCTTATGGTCGCTCCCAAGCATTAGATGTGATCTCATCGCCAAAGATTTTCACGCCCGATATTGCACCATCTGCTCGCTTCTCGCTGGACTCGACAGGAAATGTGTTTTTTACAGGTGGCGCAGCCGGCGGATATGGCATTCTCCCTGCAGATCCATATCGACATGAGTTTCTCTTGGGT
>JBEKYG010000342.1:0-6027 GCA_049511215.1 Acidobacteriota bacterium
CGATCGGAATGCCACGACGGACATGTCCACCGCAGACCCTGTCGAGATTGACGCTCCCAATCGATCGGCGTCGCCCGCGATCTCCAAGGCTGAGCGATTCCTGGTCCCCTCGTCAAGCATATCCGCGGTGAAGGATGCCAATCCCGGCAGCCGGGGCGGATTGCGGTCACTGCCGCTAAGAACCACGAGGTTGGCCGACACGATCGGCAGGCTGTGTTGCTCGAGCAGGTAAACGGAGAGTCCGTTCTCGAGCTGGAAACGCGTCGGCACCGGCAGCCTCAGACGCGAGGGCGGCCCGATGCCGGGAACGGTCCGCCTCCAATCACGCTCTGTAACCGACGGCGTGGGCGCGGATGCAGGGGTGCTTCCCGTGACGTGAGCCGAGCGGGCCGAGTCCTCCACCACTTTCTGGCCGGGAACACCATGGAGCACGACGCGCGCGCTGCGCGCCAATCTGGAGCTCGCAAGCGCCTGGAGCGATGAACCCGTGGTCTTGTGGTAGCGCTCCAGATCGCTCGGAAGGTACCCTGGATCCCCGAGAAAATGGTTGTACTGATTCAGGCGGTCGGCGACCCCGCCGAAGCCACCGAGATTTTCGAGTCCGCGAATGATCGCGCTCTCGATCGTGTTGCGCGCCCGTTCCACCTCGGCGTCGCTGGGGCCGCGCCGGCTAAAAGCCTCGATCTCCTCGTCAAGAGCCTTCTCCAGATCTTCGGGTTTGACGCCCGGCTTCGCTGTTGCTTCGATGGTAAAAATGGAGCCGAGAGAAAGCGAGTACTGTTGGGCGACGGCGTCCTGCGCGATCCGTTTTTCGTAAACGAGGCTCTTGTAAAGGCGGCTCGATTTGCCTCCCCCGAGGATCTTGGCAAGCATGTCGCACTCGCCGTCCTCCTGGGTGTAGATTGGGTCGGTGATCCATGCCATGTAAACTCTCGGCAGTTCGACCTGGTCGGTCACCACGGCCCGTCTTTCTTCCAGGATGGGCTGTGTATTCACCTCCACTTTAGGCACGTGGGCACCGGCAGGAATCGGGCCGAAGTATTTTTCCACCAGGAGCCTGGTTGGATCAGGGTCGATGTCGCCCACGATTGCGAGGCTCGCATTGTTGGGAGCATAGTAGAGCCTGAAAAACTCTTGCACATGGTCGAGCCGCGCGGCCTCAATGTCGGCATGCGAGCCGATCACGGAGGCGTAGTAGGGGTGTCCCTTGGGGTAAAGCAGGTGAAACAACTCCTCTTGCACCAAGCCGTAGGGTTGGCCCTCGATGCTCTGCCGGCGTTCGTTGCGCACGACATCCCGTTGGTTCTCGAGTTTGGCCTCGTCGATTTTGTCGAGCAAAAATCCCATGCGATCGCTCTCGAGCCAAAGCGCCAGCTCCAGCTGGTTGGAAGGGAGCGTTTCAAAGTAGTTGGTGCGGTCGAAGTCGGTGGTGCCATTGATCTCGCTGGCGCCGGCGGCCTCGAGATAGCGGAAATGGCCCTCTTCGCCGATGTGCCTGGATCCCTCGAACATCAGGTGCTCGAAAAGGTGGGCAAAGCCGGTAAGCCCGGGACGTTCGTTCGCCGGACCGACGTGATACCAGAGGTTAACCGCC
Organism: Acidobacteriota bacterium; assembly: GCA_049511215.1. GTDB lineage: Bacteria > Acidobacteriota > UBA6911 > UBA6911 > UBA6911 > JAFNAG01. Next base: position 1,595 of record JBEKYG010000342.1, read on the forward strand.
ACGAGCGGCAGCCGGTGATCCTCGAGCAGAATGACATCGAGACCGTTTGCAAGTTTGTATTTTTCGTACTTGAGTTCGGGCACAGCCGGGTTGGTCGGCACGCAGCCTCCTTTGCTTCAAAGATCCGATGAATCGTAGCATACCGCGCCGCTGCGCCGAAGGCGCTTTGAACTGCTGCTTTGTACTACTTACCCGCAAATCCTTTGGCGGGCGGAAGGGATTTCTTACCGCCAAGACTCCAAGGCGCCAAGAGTTTTATCCTTGATTTCATGGCGCCTTAGCGTCTTGGCGTTAGATTTTGAGGCGTGCCTATTAATTGGAACTTGACGAGCGGCCAGCTCCGTAGGCGGATACGGGGCTCTCGTGCCCGTTGGTATCCACGGCTTTGACGCCAAAGACGAGCTGGTCGATCGGCGTGTTTTTTAAGGTGAACTGGCGCACGTTTCCGACAAAGATCTCCCGTTCCCAGTCAGGGGCCGTGGTTGAACGCATGACGACGATGAAGCCGGCCAGATCGGGATCCGGGTTGGGATACTCCCAAATCAGCGCGGCGTCATAGCCGGCACCGCGCGCAAGACCGGCTCGTGCGCCCTGGCCGCGACCCTGAGGGGCCGCGCCAGGCTGTGCCTGCTGTCCCTGTTGAGCCTGTTGTCCGCCACCGCGTGCACCCGCGGCCGCACCCGCTTGGGCCGGTTGCCCAGTGCCGCGAGTGCCGGCTGCCGCGCCGGCTTGGGCTTGCGCTCCTGCCCCGCGGGCGGCGGCACGGGCCTGCGCCAGTTCTTCCGCCGAACCACGCGGGTTGGGCGTGGTTGGCGGACGGGGTGCGAGCGCCATGGAGGCAATTGCTGCCGCGTTGAGCCGCGTCACCTTGGCTGTATAAAGAGGATTGGTGTTGGCGAATGTGTCCGTGGGAGTGTGTTGGTTGGAAAAGTTTTCGTTGGGCGAGGTGAAACGAACGGCAGCATAGCCCTGCGTATTGAATGGGGTGTGATCGCCGCCGCGGCCGAAGCGATCGGCACGAAACACCATATCGGCTACCAGCTCGGGGTAGTAGCGCTGCCCCATAAGCCGGATGTAGCGAGCCAGTTGGCGCGAAGGAGAGTCGTTGGGATCTTCCGAGAACACCAGAATCCTTTCGGTGCTCTCTGAGCCATTTCCGGCGACATCACTGCCTATGATGTCGTTGTTAAAAACGGCCTCAACCGTTTGATTCTTCTCTCTGAGACGCTGCGCGAGATGGGTCGAGCCATACAGCCCCTGCTCCTCGCCGATGAATGCCACGAAAACGATCGTGGCCTTGAATTCATATTGGCTCATCACCCGCGCGCATTCCATGGCGGCGGACAGGCCGCTTCCGTTGTCCGTCACGCCCGGGGCATCAATTTCCACGGACTTGACCGGATCACTTCTCAGATCCGCGGGTATCTGGTTGTTGATCGAATCATAGTGCCCGCCGATGATGATCCAGCGGTCGGGATCGGTCTTGCCCGGCAGGACGGCCATTACGTTTCTTATCTCGACGTCCCTAAAGGCACGTCCACCTTTGGGTTGCGTATAGGTGTCGAAACTGACCTCCAGCCGCGGGCTGTAGCTCTTGAATTGGTCGAAGATCCATTGCCGGGCAGCACCCACGCCCCGGTTCGGCTGATTGGGATCCGAGAGGGTGTTCCGGGTCCCGAAGCTCTCCATCTTCTTGAGGATCTCAACAATGCGATCCTGAGAGATTTTCGAGACAATTTCCTGAATCGTCGGATCGAGGCGCTGCGAGGGGAGTATCGTTGTACTCCCCTGCCGGCCGGCTGCCGATCCGGAAAGCACCAGGACTATTCCGAGAATTTGAAGACTTCGCATCTGGCTCCATTCCTAAGTATGAGGTTTGCGGACAAGACTTCCATGTGCGCGGCATGTTACGCGAAGTCGAGCCAGGGTGTCAATTTGATGCGTGGCAGCCCTGCGATTCGGACACCGCAAGGGAAAAAGCGCTCACGAATAACACGGTTCGGCCGGCGGCCACAACCAAAGTTGTTCCCAACTATCTTGCGACGCCCGCGCCGAGCCTTCAGCCTTTCTTGTCGATTTGGGATGCGTCTAATGCCGGTCCGAGTGTATACTGCTTCCCAGGCAAAGGCTTGAGCCTGGTCAATTAGTGAATTGCTTGCCGAGCCTGTAGGGGTTGTCCTTTTTCGAAACGATTGCAGCTGCGCGGGAGAGTTAGAGAGCGACCCAACGTCCGGTGGAAACACCGGAGTGCCGGCTCCTGTTCCTCACCCGTCAGGTTGGCTCGCAACACGGTTTCGTCGGGGCGAGCGATCCGGCTGAATCTTATGCGACCGATCCTTGCATTCGCAAAAACACGGAGGCAGGCATCATCGTCGCGTTTGTCGGCTTCTGAAAATGCAGCAATGGGATCATAATCAAGTCAGGTAACAACAACACGTCATATTGAAAGGTTAAGGAGGGAATTGTGTCCAAACTGAAAGCCAAATTCTACGAGAAGATCCAGGCCTGGCGGCCTCGCATCGCCAAGCTGACCAAGGAGTGTGCCAATGTTAAGGTAGGCGAGGTGAACATCGGCCAGGTCATCGGCGGCGCCAGGGATGTGAAATGTCTGCTCACAGATATTTCCTATCTGGACCCGGCCGAAGGGATTCGCTTCCGCGGCATGACCATACCGGAAGTCCTCGAAAAGCTGCCAAAGGTCCCCGGCGGCGAGATGCCTTATGTCGAGGGACACGTCTATCTGCTGCTCACCGGCGATATTCCCGCCGGCAATGAGGTGGGCGACGTTGCCGAGGAATTCAAGACGCGCGCGCAGATTCCGCAGTATGTGTTCGACGTGCTCCGCGCCATGCCGCGCGACACCCACCCGATGACCATGTTGTCGGCGGCGGTGTTGGCGATGCAGCGGGAATCCGTCTTCGTGCAGAAGTACAACGCCGGAATCGGCAAAAACGATTTCTGGGATCCGACATACGAAGACGGCATGAATCTGCTAGCTCAGCTGCCCGGAATCGCGGCCTACATTTTCCGCATGAAATATCGGAGCGACACGATCATCCCATCGAATCCCGACCTCGACATGGGCGGCAACTTTGCCCACATGATGGGGATTGCGAAGCCGTATGACGACGTCGCGCGGCTCTATTTCATCCTTCATAGCGACCATGAAAGCGGTAACGTGAGTGCCCACACCGGACACCTGATTTCCAGCGCCCTTTCGGATATGTATTACTCCATCTCCGGAATGATCAACGGATTGGCCGGGCCTTTGCATGGTCTGGCCAACCAGGAGGTGCTGCGCTGGATCCAGGGCGTCATGGCCAAGATGGGCGGCAAAGTCCCAAGCGATGCGGAAATGCGGCAATTTGTCTGGGATACGCTCAAATCAGGGCAGGTGGTTCCAGGATACGGGCACGCCGTGCTGCGCAAGACCGACCCGAGATATATGGCTCAGCGCGAATTCTGCCTGAAGCATATGCCGGATGATCCGCTGTTCAAGTACGTGGATATGCTGTTCCGCATCGTGCCCGGGGTTCTACTCGAACAGGGCAAGGCGAAGGATCCCTGGCCGAACGTTGATGCCCAATCCGGCGTCATCCAGTGGTACTACGGCGTCAAGGAATATGATTTCTATACCGTCTTGTTCGCGGTCGGCCGCGCGCTGGGAGTGGTCTGCAATATCATTTGGGACCGCGCACTCGGCTACCCGATCGAGCGCCCCAAGTCGGTCACCACGGCAATGCTGGAAGAAATCGCCAAGACCGCCACGGCTGCCAAAGCCTGATCGGCCGTACCCATCGTTCCATGAAAAGGGGATGTCTTCGGGCATCCCCTTGACATCTATGCGCGTTTTACCGCCTTCAGTTTGGTAGAGAATGATTTCTGAGTGGAGCGGCTGATCCGGAAATTTTTTCATGAGCTCACCTCTCTTAGCAACTTCAGCATTCCGCCCGCGGTCTAGCCTTGGATTGTTCTTGTGGTCAAAAAACCCGGCTAAGCCTGTCCCTGGACCCTCCTGAAAGCATGATCTCCGGTCGTTGCACTATTTATCCAGGTCCGCCCCCGATCCCGAAAGCAGATACCTGGGCTCCTTCTCCTCGTATGCACGGCAATTTTTGGGGAGGATGAAGCGGCCGGATGTGGAAAAGATCACGGGCTTGTCTCCCGCCCTGGTTGTTGACCAGAAAGCCGCTGCAGCCAATCCGCGTTCCACAGTAGGTACGATCACCGAGATTTATGACTACCTGCGGTTGCTGTTTGCCCGCTTGAGCTGAAAAGTAAGAAAAACAAGCTGCTGTTTCTTTTTCAGTTTTGCTTTGAAATCTGGGCCGCTAGTTCCGATATGGGGGTCTTATGTCAACTTCCGGGGAAGTCGATCCCGAAATGCAGTCGGAATCACGTCCCCGCGAGGATTGCAACCCCAAAGGGGTCGT
>JBEKYG010000343.1:0-6007 GCA_049511215.1 Acidobacteriota bacterium
TTTTATGATGTGTCCCCGATTGCGATCTTTGCCACCCTGAGCGCAGTTTTCCTGGGCTTTGGTATCCTTTTCGGCTCCTATCAGTGGATCCACCACGCTCTTACCAACGTACCCACTCCGATCGGAACCGTAATCCTGGCCGCGTTGCCCTGCATCCTAGGATTTGAACTGCTGTTGCAGGCAATCGTACTGGACATTCAGAACACGCCGCGGCCCGGGGGCCCCCCACCTCGAAAGACCGCCACCCCCTCAGAGCAAATCGACCTTCAGGAATAGTGGCCGTGGTTTACCTCAAAGAAATTACTGCTGCGCTTCGAGGCGGCGCAGGTAGGCGCCGATGGTCAGGAACTCGAACCTGTCACAGGCAAGGATTTTCCGGAGTTTGGCTTCCGTCCCGGCAACATTCCAATAATGCACGAGCCGGTCGATCCGTTTCAGAGGCAGGCGGCCGGCTTTCGGATCGATTTCCCGGGGATGAACATAGATGAATGCCGGCATCCCTTGATGGTTCTTCCTCGATAACATCGATTTAATAAACCAGGTCGGGAAAAACCGCAGAAAAAACCCACCGCTGAAACCCACTTTCTGTCCAAGAAAGCTGGTGAGCACCTGCGGCACTTCATAGACCGAAGTCCTCTGGCCGCCCACCTGGGGACGGTGAATCCTCTCCGGAAATCCGGGGATGCCGAAAAGATAGGTCCAGGCCGGATACACGGATGACGAGTATTCGATCCCCGCTTCCTCCAGGATCCGATAAAACCACGGCAGGATTTCCGCGGTCACAGACCAGGAAGGCGCGCGAAATCCTTTGATTCTGCCACCGGTGCAGTCCTCAAGAATGCGGATGGATTTGTTGAGATCGGCTTTGAATGCCTCGGGCGTCATGCGGTAAACGAGACCGTGACTATAGCCATGGGAGGCGATTTCGTGCCCCTGCCGATGGAACTTCCTGATAATCTCCGGCCTCTCTTGGGCCAGTCTTCCGACACAAAAACACGTGGCCTTATGCCCAGTCTCATCGCAGATCGCCAGCAGACGATCCGTCTCCCATTCGATTCTCGAAGCGGCGGCGGGATATCTCGAGAAAACATCGCTGTCGTAGTTGGCCATGTACCATTCTTCGACATCGAAGGTCAAAAAGTTCGGCGCCGATTTCGCAGATCTCATGGAACTCACGCGCGATTACAGATCGTCAGAATCAATCCACATGGTGTGCCATCGATCGATTTCATACAGTGAGGAGTCGGCAAGCGTGTCGTTCAACTTTTTCACAATCAGGGAAAAGACGAACGGCGACTTGAGATATCCCATACTTCCGAGGCCATACTCCTGCGCCCATCTCGTGTGCATCATGGCCGCTATGATTTCAGAACCAGACCGCAAAGCAAACTGACGCAGGGCGGGGTCAAGCAGCCGGAATGAGCGGCGATGTTCGGGAAGAATCATCAGATCCAGCAGAGCAAGGGAAGGAATCTTCTCCAAGCTGGTATTGACCGCAATGCACATCGCCACGATTTCACGGGAGGCGTTTCGGGCTACAAACACCTGGTATTGTGTTTCCGGCGCCCCGAGTCGCCACTTCAGGAAGTCCCGGTCCTTCACCAGCGCGTTGGGGACCCCCTTCATCCACTTCTGCAGAAATGGCGGATAAGTCGAATCGTTGAGGATCCCATCGACGGACAGGATTTCGAGCATATGTTCTTTGCCGGCCGGTTTCAGCGCGGGAATGAGATTGAAAACGGCCGCTCCGGCATTGCCCAGGAAGGAAAGGAAGCCAAGCTTTTTGTTGCGCAGAATCGCATTGCTGCGTAACACCTTGACGTAAATCGGCATTTTCTGAACGACTTTCCAGCCGACCTTCAGATGCCCGGGCAAGACTTCCGGACGAATGGGATAGCCGGTGGTAAAGTCGAGGCCGGCCAGTTTCATCTGATCCAGCGAGTAGGCGCCAAGCCGGGTGAATACCCCTTTCCCCCGGGCCCGGCTTCCGGTCATCACGTCGCACACCATGGCGGCCGTAAGTATGCGGCCGCCAACCTGATATTTATATGGGATTGCCGCGTAGTATCCAATCAACTCTTCGCCGAGATAGGCCCCATATTCGTAAGATGGCGGCTGAGCCGGAAAACCGTGAAACTTCCAGAAATAATGCGCGTCGCGTTCAGCATGTCGCCCGATGGTTTCCGGGAAGCAGTCCCTGAAAAGCGCGCGCTGGCCCTTCAGTTCGCCCTTGGCCTCAAATGGTTTAAATCCCAAATCTGTTGGCATGCCGATGTTCAAGTTTAAGTTAGTTGCGCTTGATCTCTAGCTGGTTTTTGCTGTTCCGGCGCCCTGCGATCCGTTGAAAAGGAGCCGCAGGGAGCAGTGGATCGCTTCGGCAAGTCAGACCAGGCCAGCGCTAATGTCGATGCTCGTGCCATTCAAGTAATCGTTCGACACAATGAATTTTACGGCCCGGTAAATATTCTCAGGATTGCCGAATTGTCCGGTTGGAATCTTGGCCTTGAGCACCTGCTGAAATTCCGGCGGCACCTCGGTGATCATGCCGATATCAAAGTAGCCGAGATTGAGATTGTTGATAGTAATGCCCTTCTTGGCATTTTCCGCGGCCAGGGCGCGAGCAAGACCCCACAAACCCGATTTTGAGGCCGAATAGGCACTGGTCCCCGGAATCCCCAACTGAGCGACGACCGAGGAAAGGTTGATAATCCGGCCCCAGTTCTGGTCCCGCATGATGGGCAGGAGCGCACCGATGACATGGAATGTTCCGACCAGATTTACGTTGATCACCTCGGCCCATTTGCCCATATCCGATTTATGCCCGATAGCGTTGTAGTTGGTGCCGGCGCAGTTGATGAGCACAACCTCGTTCAGCTCCGCTTTGATTCGGCTGATCCAATCACTGATCTGTTTGCAGTCGGAAATATCGACCTTGAACAGTTTCCCGCTCTCGAGATTCTGAGGCCGGGTATGGTTATAGGTGCCAAAAACAGTCTCACCCTCACCCGAGAACTTCTCAAACAAATACTTTCCGATCCCCCTGGAAGCACCTGTGATTAGGTACATGGCGATCTCCTGTAATAGTAGTTTTTATTCTCCTCATGACGCGCTGGTAAAACCTGCACCCGAGGTCCCGGAAGCATGAAGAGCAAGAGGACCCGATGCTCTTGCCTACTCAACCGGGCGCGGCCCTATGCGCCCGACGGAATGGGCAGGGTGCCAAAGAGCAGCCAAACTGGTTCAATTCTTCAAGACCATCAAGATTCCGGTGATGATGACAAAAACACCGGTGACCCGCGTTAGTGAGATCTGCTCATGAAAAATATAGGCACCTGCGATCAGGGAAAAAACAAAGGAAACACTGCTAATGGGGATCACAAGGCTGATATCGAATTTTGACAGCAGGAACATGAAAAATCCGGTGGCTATGATGTAGACGACAAAGCCGGCAATGACAAAAGGGTTCGTGAGGATGCGAAACAGGTTGCCAAAAAGGCCGTATTCGCTGAGGTAAAACCCACCGATCCGATTGAGCCCAAGCTTCCACAGTACCTGGCCGGACGTTATCAAAAGCGTGGTGAAGGTCGAGAGTATGACGATTTTAATCATTTTCGCAACCGCCGATCCAAATCGCTGAAACTGGCAAAGATATTGAGTTTACATCTTTCGCAGATTCAAATCTACCCTCAGTGTTATCGGATCTGCGATTCAGACAGTGGGACAAAGCATAGCCATGAATAACACGAGGCAGCATAGCCGCGACCAACAACCTTCACCGCGGAGGCGCTGAGAAAAGCGGAGAATGCGCGGAGAAAGAAGTGGGATGCCGATTCATCCGTCTTTACACCGAAGGCGCTCACCTCGTCGATCAGGATCAGGCTTTCGATCTCTTCCCAACAATTGGCATGCCCGGCGAGAAAAAAGATGCCGGTCTGTCATGCGACAAAGACGAAGGGAACAGCCAGTAATCCAAGATCTATGCAGAACAAGGTGGAAGGCAAACGAGAACTCTCGTGAAGCTGCGTTCATCTGATGTTAAAATGTCGAATGAAGACAAGATCAGAAACGACTCTATCAAGTGGGCACGGAGGATTTCTATCATGAGACGAGAAATAATTCCTGCAGTACTATTGTGTTTGGCGTTGGCAAGTTGCTCGAGCCCGAATGTCGGCACGGACTCAAATAAGAGCAACAGCTATGATTTTCTCGCCAACTTCGCTTCCGGCACAATCACGCCAGCAAACGAGCCTAGCACGCCGACGCGCAAGCCTGTCCTGATCTTGAGGGACTTCGAGGTGGGAGGCGAAAAACGGCAGGCGATGATCACCCTCGCTTCGGCAAAAATCGTGTTTGGGATATCGCCCATAAACCAGGGTGCCAAGCTGAAATTCGGCGTCGGCATGAATACAACCGTCGGTGACGGCGCCGAGGGGATCATTACTATCGAGGCCGATGGATCATCCGAGGTGGTCTATCGCAGGTTTCTGGATCCCGTCAACCGCGTGGACGACAAGAAGTGGTTCGACGAGTTGGTTGACCTGTCCAAGTACGCGGGCAAAAGCGTCAAAATATCTTTTGAAACCAATCCGGGACCCAAAGGGGATGCAGCAGGCGATTGGTTCGCCTGGAGCCATCCCGTCATAACCCAATAGCATGGGAATTTTTGTCGGCGATGCATCCGGTCCTTGGCAAAATGCCCAGGATAGGGTGAATTCACCTGCGCTAGGTTGCGCACGGCCTCCTATTCCCAAGCCAAGCGCGAACACCACAAAGGTAACCCCGATTACCTGTAGAATTATGACGATCAGCGGCATAATGCCAATGTGACCAGGGTCAACACCTTTCCCTCCAGCCGGCGTTCAACCAGACCCGTCAGCTTATGGGGGACCATCCAAGGCTGAAATTGTCTGGATCCGGCTTCTGGCTGACAACTTTTTTCAACATACTGACCAACCTGAACCTCACCGGCATGAAGACCATATATAAGGTCTTCCGCGCCGATCTACTCAAAAGGTCAACCTGCGGGAAAACCGCTTCGGATTCAAATCAGAGTTCACGGCAAAGGTTGCCAAGGCCCGCCGCAGGATTTTCGAAGTCCCCATATCCTACAGGAGAGTGATTATGCGGAAGGTAAGAAGATCGGCTGGAAAGATGGCATCGCGGCCATTTATTTCATGTTGAAGTACCGCTCTTTAAACCGAAGATTACTACGGAACCTTGCCCCCGGGTCGCGGGATGCTTGCCGGCTTCTCCAAGCTCTTCAATCCCCTCAATTCCGAGGTACGATCTACGATATAGTTCTCGCTGCCTTGGTCCCTGCTATTCGCAAAATCAAAGCAATAGAAACTGCCGTCCGGCTGCGACGCCTCCTTTTTCAGGATCTCCCCGGTTTCTGAAACCATGGAAGACACTATTGCCTCTTTACGATATAAAAGACGTGGCATGTAGGGAACCAGAAGCTCGGGAGTTGGCTGGCCCGCGGGTATGCCGAGAAAATAGAAACGCGCATTGGCGGGGACTGTGGGATACCATAGCTTCAAGCGAGTTACGATCTGATTTACATTGATGCTCGCGCTCCGGCCGGCGCTCTTCACAAAACCGATGCTCACCAGATTCATGGACAAATATTGGAAAAAGATCAGAGTTATCGCGGCATATGCCACCGCGTAACCAACGGATTTCCAGGGCCGCACAACTTTCAACAGGGTATGACCCAGCAGGCCCACCAGGGTGATTGACAGGCTGAAAAAAGGCAAGTAGAGATAAATCGGCATTCGGTGATTTACAAAAAAAATGACAGGCAGGAGTGTGATCAGAAAGGTAAACAGCGTCCACCAGAGGATTTTTTGGCGAAGGAGTGCGGCCCAAAGAATCACGAACGCAAAGGCCAGATAGAGTGCCATCGAACTCTTAATCAATGCCCGCCCGAAGTTCACGCACGCCAAAAAGAATTTCATTCCCTCTACAAAGGTCTCCCAAGTCATTTTCATGTAGTAAGGGTGATCGG
>JBEKYG010000344.1:0-5970 GCA_049511215.1 Acidobacteriota bacterium
ATGGCGCACGCGGAATCGCCGGAGTGAATGCCGGCCAGTTCGATGTGCTCCATCACCGCGGGCACGAAGGCGTCGGTGCCGTCGGCCAGCGCATCGGCCTCGGCCTCGATCGCGCTTTCGAGGAACCGGTCGATCAGGAGCGGCCGCTCCGGAGTGACATCGACGGCGTGGGCGACGTATTCGCGCAGCATCTCCTCGTCGCGCACCACCTCCATGGCGCGCCCGCCGAGGACGCTCGCAAATTACTCGAATGTGTCGGCCTCTCATCCGGACTGCGGCCGATGCCTGCGTTATGAGGAATGCGCTACTGACGAGCATGACTTTGATCGAGCCATGGAGTCCATTCCCGTCACTGTTGGCAAAAGTGCGGAAAACTTCATACTCGATGCCATCAATTGGGCGTAAAATGCCGCATGTGATCCACACTAGTGCTCGGGAACGTTGCAGAAGGCTGGCGAGCAGGATGCCATTGCTTTTCTCGACGAAATGGCGCCGGACAATGCGATTCAGATGCTGGACGCTGCCGGGTAGGTTTTTCAAGCGGTCGGGACCGGACCGGCATTTGTTCGTAGAAGCCTTCTGCTGCCTGGCGATAGCAAGGTTGGTACTGATCGCCGTTGCGTTTCGATACATCGCACCCTTTCTTGGGCAGTTGAGGGCAGAATCTCCCCGCCATGATGCCCTCGCCGCGACATTGGCCACGCGGATCTCCTGGGCCGTGCAGACTGCCGGCCGCTTTACTCCATGGAAAAGCCCTTGCCTGGTTCAGGCCATAGCCGGGAAGATGATGCTCAAGCGGCGGAAAATCCCAAGTACGCTCTACCTGGGAGTTGCAAAGCATGCGAACGAGGGACTGAGTGCTCATGCATGGCTGCGATGCGGAGATCGAATCCTCACCGGCGGCGCCCTCAAAGAACAATTCACTGTCGTCTCGACCTTCGGGGAGAGCGGAGCGTAAGTGGCGTACAATCACAAGGCGTCGTTAACGCCTGATCCCCCTCAAATTCATGAACTGCCGGATCTTCCGGGCACCATCTCGTGGAACCGGGAATTTCAGCTGCTCATCGCCTGCTCCTGGGTGCCGCCCGGACAGCAGGCTGCCGAATACGCCGAAAGAGTGAAAGCTCTGTGCTCTGACAACATTGACTGGAATGCAGTCATCGCTCTTGTCGACCGTCACCGAGTGCCGGCTCTGGCGTATGCCATGTTGCGAAAATGCGTATGGGACCGGATTCCTGTGGCGGTTCAGAGACAGCTCAAAGATCGGGATCGAAATGCGCGCATGGCAGCCCTAAATCGATCCGCCGAGTTGCTTCGTCTCGCGAAGATGTTCTATGAAGAAAAAATTGATCTGCTCGCTCTTAAAGGGCCGGTTCTTTCCGTGCAGCTTTACAGCGATCTTGGGATGCGGCAGTCGAATGACATCGATCTCCTGGTCAAGGGGGAAGATCTGGATCGAGCAGCCCGGCTGCTGCTGCGGCAGGGGTATGAATGCACCTTCCCTGATTTCGAACTGACGGCGAAACAGAGGAAAGTTCTGCAATCCGCATGTCATCATTATTGCTACCGGCACTTGGGACGTTCGGTCAACCTTGAACTGCACTGGCGATTCGCACTCTGGATGCCGGAACATGTTGCCGTGTTATGGAAACATTCCCAGTGGATGGAATGGTCAGGTGCGCGTTTTTTGCGGCCAAATGAAGAAATGTCGTTGCTGATCCTGTGCGACCACGGTGCTTACCATCAGTGGTTTCGCATCAAATGGCTGGGCGATGTCGCCGTGCTGCTGACTCGATGTTCGGGAATCGATTGGATGCTCCTGCTTGATCTGGCCGAGCGCCTGGATCTTCAACGCCCATTGGCCCAGGCGGCCCTGCTTGCGCACTGGTGCTATGGCATCCCATTGGCGGAGCCATTGCAGTCATTGATTGGGGACGGGAATGCCGCTTTGGCCCGCCCCGCCTTGCGCGCCCTGGTGACCGGCGAACGGGAGTACAATTGCCCCCCGTTCTTCGAAAGGTGGCGGAAGTTATGGTATTTCAGAAATTTACGCACCAGATTCCCCTATCGTCATTTTTTAAGAGTCTTGTTTCTTGATACGCAAACCTGGAAATTCGTCCGCCTTCCGAATTGCATGTTCTGGCTCTATTCTCTGCTGCGCATAACGTCTTGGGCCAAGCGGTTCTACAAGACAAGGCTCGCACCGCATTGATGAGAGTCGCCTTTCCTGCGGGAAAGCGCCTTGCGAGAATTACCAAGGCCGCGATCCTGTCTGGTAAGCCGCACATCTGTTCACTGGCTCGCGACAACTGGCAGGTGTTTTAGCCCAGCGCCCACCCTGCGTACATCTCCTGGGAGGAGTACGAAACCAATCAGGCCAAGTTGCACGAGAATGGACACTTCCAAGACAGGGGCAGTCGGGGACCTGCTCGCGAAGGCAATGCCTTGCCGCAGGGGTTGGTAGTGTGCGGTCGTTGTGGTTTGCGCATGACCGTGCGATACAGGGTCCTCAAGGACCGTCACATATCGAACTATGTCTGTGCTTCGCCGCGGCATTCAGACGGGCGGGCCCATGTGCCAGTTCGTCGTTGGAGCCTGGGTTGATAAAGCGGTCGGGCAGGTCGCGGATGAGGTAGGGCGGTGGTTTTCAATCGTTTCAACGCTGCCAGGGTTTTGGCTACACACAGGTAGCCTGAACTCTCCGGTTCGGATGTTGAAGATGCCACCCCTGTTGCGCTTGCCCACAAACGATGGGGGGGCTGCGCCGGACGACTGTTCGGCGAGTTTGTTCGCGTGCTCTGGGGCCCTGTTCTTCGCGGCCTCTTCCTGTCACGGGATGCCATTGTTTACCTGCGTCTAGAGACTTCTCTGGCGAGCACCGCATGATCGAGACGATGGCGACGCTTCTGTACCCGCACGATCCTGACGCGCTGGATCAAGCGGTGCGAGAGAACCGCCGGCTGTTTCTTCGCTCGGAACAGCCGGCTCGCTTTCAGCGCCTGCTCTATCGCGTGGATCGAGAACGATATCGCGGTGATGTCCTGATGTTTCTTGGGGACCTCAGCGCGGGGGGATCGTCGAAGAAGACTCGGCGCCTGAAGTCCAAGGCCTTGCCGAATCTCAACCAGACATCTGAGATAATCTGATTGCCTGGATCGAGCAATGGGGCCAGAGCGAAAGAACTTGAAAGAAAAGGGGATGAGCCCAATTTGCCTCGACACCTAATACCGAGGCTCCGGGAAGCAAATGGATTTGTGTATATGCGCAATTGGGCAGTCCAGAAGGCTACCAGACCGCCTGTAAGGATGACCGCTTTCGCAGGAATAGTCCGGCACGACCGTCAGCCGGTCCCGGAAAGTTGGATGCGCGCTTTTGTGGAGCGCAGATCCTGGCGGGTGCGCCGCACCTTGTACGATCAGTCGGCCGCATTCGTCGAGTACGAGCGCGGACGGGCCGATTCGTTGGCGGATGTCGAGAGCGTTGCAGATTCTGGTGATATCCTCCTGCTCGACGCACGCATCGACAATCGGGAGGAACTCGGGGAACAGCTTGGACTCTCCGGTTCGGATGTTGAAGACGCCGCCTTTGTTGCACTTGCTTACGAGCGATGGGGGAAGTGCTGCGTCGAACGACTGCTCGGAGAGTTTGCTCTCGTGCTCTGGGACCCCGGTCATCGTAGCCTCTTCCTGGCTCGGGACGCTCTTGGAGTCCGGGCCATTTATTATTACGCGTCCGCATCTCTCTTTGCTTTCGCCACCGAGCTTCGGGCGTTGCTTGCATTGCCCTTTGTGCCGCGTAGCCTGAGTGAAGAAACGATCGCCGACTTCCTGTGCGGCGATGGATCGGGCCCGGGGGGCACGACGTTTTACGACGCGATCCATGTCCTCCCTAGCGCCCATACGCTGACCCTGGATCGGGATCGTCTGACGCAAACGCGCTATTGGGCGCCCGCCGCGCGCTCCATCTCCACGCTGACGACAGACCAAGACTATGCACAGGAGCTGCGTGAGCGGATCACGGCAGCGGTCGAATGCCGACTTCGAGGCGGGAAGACCATCGCCGTTCATCTCAGCGACGGTCTCGATTCTTCGGCCGTGGCATGTCTTGCGGCGCGCCGCTTGAAAAAGGACGGGCGCCGGCTCCTCGCCCTGTGCTCGATGCTTCCCCGGGGATACGACGGGCCCGAGTCCGATGAGCGTGTGTTTGTTGAAGCGGTCCTGTCACAAGAAGATAATATCGACGTGGTTTGGGTCGAGCCACCTGTCGACAGAGATCCCTTCGGCGCGTTGACGCAGTGGTTCGAAACGCTCGGACAGCCCTCTTTCAGCAACGTTTCGCACATTGAGGAGATGCTCGGCGAGGCGGGGCGCGCCCACGGCGCCGACGTGGTGCTGAGCGGCTGGGGAGGCGATTTGTTTGCGTCCTGCAGGGGGGACAACTCTATTCGCGAGATCCTGTGCTCCGGTCGATGGCGACTTGCTGTTTCCGAACTTTGGGCGCTTCACCGCGAACAAGGCATGGGCTGGACCCAACTCCTGAAGCAGGAGCTTCTCGCGCCGTTCCTGCCGTCCCGCCTGCGCGCGTGGCGGGCGGCGGGAGACCGCCGGACCGGCGCGCATCCGGATCTTGTCCGCCGAGTCAACGAACGGAGAGGCCGCCGCTTGCAGCCGTCGACCGCGATGCAGGCTTCGCTCTCCCCGCATGAGATGATGCGCTTCATCCTTGCGCCGGGCCATGTCGAGCATCCGATTTCCAGCATCGTGCAGGTTTTTGCCCAGGATTTCTCTCAAGAATTGCGATTCCCGCTGCTGGACGTCCGGGTAATCGAACTCCTGCTTGGAGCACCTGTCGAGCAGCTCCGCAAAGGCGGCTGTCCGCGCAGCCTGATGCGACGGGCGATGAAAGGTATCCTGCCCGAGAGCATCCGTCTGCGGCGCGACAAAGGCGGTGCGTTTGATCCGGCAATCACGTCGAGATTCGTCACGTCGCGCGCCTCGTTGGCCGAGTGGGCCGCGGCCACTGGCGGTCGGAGCTGTTGGAAGTATGTCGACCGCGCACGCTTCCTGGAGGCGCTGTCGGCCGTGGAACGGGCGCCACGTGCGCGGTGGCGGTCGGAGCTTTTCGAGATCGTCGTCCTCGGCGGGTGCATCGCACGTTTTATCGACTGGCACGAGCGCTCGGAGGAACTCTCATGAGCCTGAGCGTCCATCGTCACCGGCTCTATGGACTCTCGATTGAGAGCCCCTTCCCGCTGCCATGCGCGCCGGCCGTGAGCGCGTTTGACCAGCCCCCCGACATCACCGTGCTGTGGGAGCCTGAAACAGCGTGGGATGCCAGGTGTTGGCGCGTCACGCTTACCGCATCCAGTCGCGAGTATCCGGACATAGGAGCGGATTCCGACGGCAGCGCCTGTCTGGCATGGAGCGATGAGCTGAGGTTCGTCATCAATCCTGGGCGTGATCAGATCCGCATCATCTCGCGGGTGGCCAAGCTCGAATTCGCGCCAACCGTGCTTGTGGGCTACGTGCTCGGCTACGTGCTGTATCTGCGTGGCGTCCTGTGTCTGCACGGCTCGGTGTTGGAACGGGGTGGGCGGGCGATCGCCGTTCTGGGCGAGCACGGCGCCGGCAAGTCGACCATCGCCGCGGCGCTCGTGCAGCGGGGCGCCTTGTTGTTGTCTGACGATCTGGTTGTCATCCCCCGGACGGAGAGGGGCGTGTTCGTCGAACCCGGCTGTGCCGGCATGCGCCTCGAATCGGCGGCGGTGGCGCAGCTTCTCGGCTCGGAGGCCGGCCTTGCGCGTGTGCCGTACCTCAATAAGCTGCTCTGGGATTTCTCCGGGCGAATGGACACCTCTGACCAGCGCTTCTGCCTTCGAGCGACGCCTCTCGATGCGCTGTATGTCCTCGAAACGAGCGCTGACGACGATGGAGTGAACGTCGGGCCGCCATTATCGCAATCGGCAGCGCT
>JBEKYG010000345.1:0-5969 GCA_049511215.1 Acidobacteriota bacterium
ACTTCACCGAAAGGGGTCTCCGCGGCTGGGACCTGATGCAGCAATTGTCCGGCGAATTCGCGTGGGGTCACCGAGAATTGCACACGCGCCTGGCGGTCGATCACCTGGATGCGCACGCCCGAGCGCTTGAGCCGGTCCCGCAGTTCCGAGGCGAGGTACCATTGGATCTTTTCCCCGCTCAAATGCCGGATTCCCGGCAGCAGCGGCCGAATGATCACCTCGGTGCCTTTGCTGGCAAAGAGCCGGCGCCGCTCCGTGATCGCATAACGCGGGTCCCCTTTGCGCATCCGCATTTCATAAGTGTGGCCATCCGCGCCAGCCGATATGAGGGTCAACTCCTCACCCAGTGTCCAGAAACTAAGCAGGCCGATGCCGAACTCTCCCTGGATCTCTTTGCGTTCCTCACGGCGAAGGCTGCGCTTGAGCGAATCGCAGATGTGCGTGGCTACATACTGATAGTCGGGCACACCGGAGGGATCCCGCGGGATTCCCGCGCCGTCGTCGACGATCCGAAGGTAGTTCTCACCCTTTTCCTTGCCACGCGTGATGACGATATTCGCGGCCTGAGCATCGATGGCGTTTTCAACCAGCTCTGCCAGCGCCTTAAGCGGGCTCTGCTGGGAAAGCGCAATGATCGTGATTGCATTCCAATCATCGCCGATGCGCAGCTTTCCGCCTTGCCTGGAATTTTGCTTTTTCATGGGCATACGGCACTCACATTAGCCCTTTTGGGTAGATCTTAGCAACCACTCTCCAAATCGAGACCCGAAAACAACAGGGACGACCCGCGCACGTTGTCTGCGTGGAAGTCAAGTTATCTCAGCGCTGGAAACGCCGGTGGGAAAGATCGATGCGCGATCTCCAGACACTCGAAGGGATCGGGGTGGACAAAATGATCGTGGTCTACACGGGTGAGCGGAGCTATTGCTTTGACGGTCTGGACGTCTGGCCTGTCGAGGTGTTCCTCAGGAATCTCCATCTGGGAAAGGTATTCTGACGCGTCTGTTGGGCCTGAATCATGTGCCGCCGATTCTGACTAAGGTTCAAAACCCGACACGCTGCAACGGAAATGGAAGGCGTGATGCTCCATGTCAACACGCCCGTGGATGAATCTTACGCCTTCCCGCTCCAGCAGCTGGCGCTGCAGCGATCCCGCCCGACCGGGCAGCAGAACCCTGCCGAAACTTCCGAGCACTCGCTGCCAGGGTATGCCTCGGGCGTCGGCATTGCGCAGGGCCCAGGAAACTTGCCGCGCAATTCCTGGATGACCTGCGGCGCGCGCCACGTCGCCTTAGGTTGCGACTTTGCCGCGGGGAATGCGGCACACCGTCCGCTGGATGTCTTGGTAATATCCCATGACGACTCTCGAACTCATCAACATGCCGCCAGGTGCTTAACCCGCATTGCTCACCGGGTTTCTACCGCGGCATCGCATCCGGGCATGTCTACTGCGTTGATCTCCGTCGGGCTCCTCGGCGTACCATCAAGTACGCCTGCGGGACCCTCGGCCGCGCGCCTTGTATCCATGCCCGTCTGCGTCGCCTCGCTAGACAACCTGGTGAGAAAAGCGAGGTAGCTTCCCAGCCCCAAGGAGCTCTCGTTCAGGACGAGGTCCCCGAACCAGCGTAGTGTGCCTTGCGCGCGGGAAAGCTTGCTACTTTTCGTCCAATTTCCTCCCTGCATTCAAGCTGTCGAAGTTCAAAATCGCGTTGAACACCAGAAAATAGGAACCATGCGTTTCGGCGCGCCAGATGGGATTGTTTGAAAACAGCACAATGTGGCCGCGCTCGACCGGAACATCCACGACTGCCGGGCGCTGCGCAATTTCCGCGCCGCCGTCAAGCAGGCCCGAAACCAGCAAATCTTTGGCATCTCCGTAGCGCAGCACGACCCGCGGCCGGAATTCCGGCGGAATGACGTTGATGCCGTTGCGCCGTTGCCCATCGGTCACCGGCAGCGCCTGCCACGGTTCCGCCTTGGGCTCCGGCGGCGGCTCGACAAAAACGCGGTTTTGCGGCGTGTCGGGATCGTCCACGGTGCCGCGGCCTGTCGCCCGGGTTGGCGTGTCAACGGACCCGCGCGGACCTCGCCCGCCCAAAATATTGCTCACACCGAAAATCAGCCCGTCATCGCAGTAAATGGAGAGGTTGTCGCTATATCCATACGCGATCGGACTGGTGGAATCCACGAAAGTGCTTTTCAGCACGCTGCCCACCACTTTGAGTCGGGTCGGCCTGGTGATGCTGACTCCAGGGGTGAGACCGTAGGTTACCGCGAGGTCCGAGGTATCATCACAACTCAGCAGCAGGCCGCCGCGACGAACGAAGCTTTCGAGATTGGCGAGCCCGCTCCACCCGAGTCCCGGGCGCATGTCATCTGTGGCATCGATCTTGCCGATATTGGGCGTCAATGGCGTGTTTTCCCATGGGAGCGGGTTTCCCCACATCGGCATTCCGGCGAGGATGGACGCCGGCGGGCGCCCGACCGGCGCGAAGATAATGGCATCAAACCTCGCGTTTAGGTTCGGGTCGTTCGCGATTTCCTGCGTGCTGATATAGGTATAGGGAATGCTCAAAAAATCGAAAGCCTGGCGCCACCAGCCCTCATCCTGCGTGCTCAGCCAGGTATGCAGCAGCGCGATGCGCGCCGCCCTGACCGGATGGGTTTTGACCGCGGGCGCATTTTCCACCGCATAGGAGCGAATGCCGAGCTCGGCAGCGACACGCTCGACGTCCGCCCTCGCGCTATTTCGAAGGATGAACGTTCCACGGTTGAACTTGCGCCCGGCCGCCTCGAACGGCTCCTCGGCGGCTTCCATCGACGCGTCGCGCAAGCGATAACGCAACGTCATCAAGGCGGTGTCGGCATTGTGATTCACGAGGAAAACCGGGCCGGTCCCCTCGATGCCGCCGGGAGACCGGATCTCGCCGGTGACCGGCTGCATCGCGGCTTCGAGAATCTTCAGGTCGGTGACCCGGGCTACCTGGATGTTCGCGAGTTCGCCCAGAGTCCACCCGGTGTCGTCATACGGATTCTTCTGCGGATCGTTCGGGCTCCAGAACTGGTAATCAAGCAGAGTATCGGCGATGCGGCTGTAAGGCTGATCCATGCGCACGATGTAACTCCCTGCCGGGAACTGGCGTGGTTGAGGCGCCGGCGACTCTTCCTTTTTAGCGGGCTCGGCCGGTTTCTCGGGAGCAGCTTGGGCGCCGGCGGCCTCCTGCGACTTCGGAGCCGCCTTCCTATTTGCCGGCATCATGACCGTAAAGGGCGCGGTCGCACGCTGGATTTCGCATCCCTGGAGCTGCAGCACGCGCAGGACCTCGGCCTGCAGGCCGGGCCTCGGATCGTCGCCGGGCAGAACATACGCGGCTGGGCCCGCGGTCTGCGGTTTTTCGATCGAGCGC
The DNA here is from genome assembly GCA_049511215.1 of Acidobacteriota bacterium. Taxonomy (GTDB): domain Bacteria; phylum Acidobacteriota; class UBA6911; order UBA6911; family UBA6911; genus JAFNAG01. Next base: position 3,408 of record JBEKYG010000345.1, read on the forward strand.
TTGCTCTTCAGATAGAAGTTATTCAGGAACATCTTGGCGTTGGCAGCGAAATACGAAAGCGAGACCAGCAACCCGGTCACCTCGTAGTTGTTGTTGTTCCTCTGCGACCAGAGCGCTTTCGGGAGCGGCGGATTCTGCCGGTACCAGGTGCGTTCATATTGCGCGGGCGTCAGCGTGCGCTCGACGGTATCGGCGCCCGCGTTGCCGAAAGTTTCGTAGAGCCTGCTGATCCCGTTGTGGGCGATCGCGATATAGTTCATGTAGCCGGGCGACCAAGCGTCGAACGTTCCGTGGGCGAACACTCCCGGCATGTTGAACCGGGTCATTTCCGAGACATTGTTGTAGCCGGTGAGCTGCCACTCGTCCGCCGCGATCGGATCGATCCAGGCATTGTAGGGGCCGTCTCCCACCGTGTTGTCGTAGAGATAGGGCACGGATTCATGCAGGTCGTGGAGCACCTGAGCTTTCCAGCCGACATAGGTATTGAGAATATTCCTGGAAAGTTTCCGCGACAGATTCATGGCATCACGGTTGTTGTCGTGCGCCACGTAGTGCCCCAGTACACAAGCGGAGGCCAGTTGTCGTTCGGGTGCGCGAGGTGCCAGTTGTAAATATCGCACTGCCGGTCGCGGCCGTCGGTTTCCACCACGGGGGTAATGAGGGTGACGAGGCCGTCCCGGATGGCCTTGATATAGGGGCTTTCATCGACGGCGAGACGGTATGCCAGCTCCATCAGGGCGGTCGGCGCTCCGGTCTCGGGCGAATGCAGCGAGCCGGTGATGTAGTAGACGGGAACCGAGGCGGAAACCAGCTTCGCCGCTTCGGCGTCATTCATGTTGATCTTGCGCGGGTCGGCGAGCTGCGCAAGGCGGGCCCGGTTCTCTTCGAGCTTTGCCAAGTTGGCCTCGGAAGCGATCGCCACGGCGATCATTTCGCGTCCTTCTTCGGATGTTCCGATCGAGAACACCTTCACCCTCGGGCTGGCTTTCTCAAGCATCCGCATGTAGCGATGGACGTCAGCACTGTAAGGGAGCTTGCCCGGCGCGCCGGCGATGTCGCCGATTACGGCCTGCGGCGTAGGGACAGTTTTCGAAGCCGGCAGGTAATTCACCAGCGGAGACAGAAAAGCAGGCATGGTCCTGTATTCGAGGATCTTCTTTGTGTACGCCTCATCGATAGGCTGGCTGGGATCACGCCCCGGGTTTTGCCCTTGCAATGCGGCCACAGAAAGAAGAAAACAGAACCCTATCATTTCGATACGGAATGCTCGCCTCATGGGACCTCCAGTGTTTGGCCTACAATAGCACAAACGCATGAAAAGGAATTCGATTGACCCTTTGGAGGACCTGCTGCTGATGCCGAAAAGCCAGATCTCGACTTGAATTGACGCCCGAGCCCTTAACGTCGATGCAAGTCCGGTGAGCAGCGATATAAGAACGTCGTGGCTCACGACTGTGGCGGCACGAAGTCGCAACAGCAACGATTTTAATTACTACGAAGTTTTTGGCAGGGAGAGGGACGGCAAGACCGATGGCGTCGAGATGACAACCCAGAATGGCGGCGGCGAGGTGCCAGAGAGTTGACTGCTACGTGAGATGTGCCTTATGATGTAGTCAGAATTGTGACCAATTTGTGAGGTGGTGGGATGAAGACGGTACCATTAGCCGAGGCAAAAGCAAAACTCAGCCGATTGATCGACGAAATCGACAGTCGGGATGAGGAAGTGACAATAACGCGCAACGGCAAGGTTGCGGCAGTAATGATCAGCCCGGATCAGTTCGACGGCTGGAAAGAGACGCTGGCGATTCAATCGGACCCAGCATTGATGGAGGAAATTCGACGCGGCATAGCGCAGCTCCGCCGAACCAGAAGAACTTACACTCTCGAAGAATTGTTCAATAGTGAGGACTGATTGTGCTGCCTCCTACGAGAATCAAGCTGCCGATGGAAGTGGCTGGTCTGGTACGGAGCCTTCATCCTCAGATCAGACGGAAGATACGGTCAGCTCTCGATGAGATTCTCAAGGAGCCGGCGTCGGGGAAGCAGCTCCGCGGTGAACTTGCAGCATACCGAAGCTTTCGGGTTGGAAAGATAAGGATTATTTACCGAGAGAAGGACGGGATTATTGAGATTGCCGCAATAGGCCGCCGCGAGGTCATCTATTATGAAACCACCCTGCTATTGCGACAGCTACCCCGTAAACCATGAACGTACCCGTAAATCGCATCTTTTCTTCCTTCCTGGAGTCTGGCACGCCGGCGACGGACTACGAGCGTAAGGTCGATGCCAGCCCGGCGAGCGGCGATATCAGAACGTCATGCATGGCTCACGACTGCAGCAGCACGAAGTCGCAACAGCAACGATTTCAATTACTACGAGTTTTTCAGCGGGGACAACGGCTAAATATGATCGACAACACTTTGACACTGGCTGGTGAACGTCAGACCTCCCGACATACTGCCGAAATTCCAAGGAATTTGCACCTTTTTTCGGACATGGGTGCGCACCGAAATATGTCCGCTTTTTTCTCCGGGTCGGGGTCGGAATCGGCATCGGAATCGT
>JBEKYG010000346.1:0-5919 GCA_049511215.1 Acidobacteriota bacterium
GTTCGGATACAAAATGGCATAGCCCCGGGATGCCAACAGCTGGCCCCACCGATCGAACCGATCGGCCCAAGATCCAGTGGGTCCGCCATGGACCATCACGATGAACGGCGCCTTCGTCCCTGCCCGATAGCCCGCCGGCTTCAGAATCCCAGCCTCGATTTCCTTACCGTCAAAGCTGCGGTAACGCACGATCTCGAGTTTGCTGAGTGGTATTGCGTCCCATTCCTTGTTGAACTGGGTGACCTTTTCCGCAATGCCGCCTTTGCGCGATAGCCAAAGCTCGGGGGCAACGGTCGTGCTCTCAGCCACGTACGCCAGCACCTCCGCCCCGGCTACGAACGCACCGGAAGGCGGGACCGGAGCCTCACGCAATTTCTGGGCTTTTCCATCTGTTGTGATGGAATAGAAGACTCGAGTGAATCCAGTGGTGATGCCGGCGAGTATGCTGCCGTCGCGACGCCAGTTGAAGGCGTCGATGGGACGATCGATCGATGAGGAGGTCAGATTGGCAGGTTGCCCGCCGGCGATCGGCATCAGCAGGAGATCATGCGGGTCGGGTCCGTCGCCCCGCGACCCCGTGTAGGCGATACTCTTGCCGTCAGGCGAAATCTTGATCTCGCCAAAGGGCCCGCGGGGGGCCGCGACTTCAGTCATTTTTTCATCGCTGATGCGGAGAGAGTAGATTCGGTCGGTCATCCAATCCGGCTGAGGAGCGTCATTGGCGGATAGAATCAGCTGATCTCCTTGTGGCGTCCAGGTGAAGTCCGAAATCCGCCACTTCGTTTCGCTCAATTGCCGGACCTTGCGCGACTGAAGATCGATCAGGTGGAGCAAGGAGTTCTTGTCGTCCCGGTCGATAGCCCTGGCATCATCTTTCTCCTTGAGCTTCTTATCTTCTGATTCGGTATTCGCTATCCTCGCCAGGAACGCAATCTGTTTCCCGTCGGGGGACCATTCAAAACTTTGCACGCCGGTCTTGCTTTCGGTAAGCGCTTGGGCCTCACCTCCATCGATCCGAACCGTGTAGATCTGAGGCCTTTCGCCGCGGGTGGAAACGAATGCGAGATTCTGTCCGTCCGGGGACCAACGAGGCTGGCTGTCGGACTTCTCGGAAGTCGTGAAGTGAACCAGCGTCTTGGTCTCCGTTTTGAGGAGCCAGATGTTCCTCCGCTGGTCGCTTCCTTTAATGGGATCGGAGACTACAAACGCAACATACTTCTCGTCCGGTGAAAGCTGTAGGTCGGAAATCCCGTATCGCTTGAGGGTCTGTTCCGGACTCAGAACCGAGGCGGACGCATTGCCCTGTGCTTCGTGAGGCAGCTCACTCTGCACCCGAGTCGGGGCCAAAGTCAACGCAACGACGGCAAGAAACGCCAGAGACCTGACACTTCGCACGATAATCGGGGCTTGATTCATGGATCCTCCTTCCGGATGAATCTCCATTTAATCAATTTCCAGCCCCAAAATCACCTCCTTAAATGGCATTTCGGGTCGGAAGGAAGGACGAGCCGCGTTTCCGATCGAGGGTCCGCGCCAAGACCTCCGCTCGTCTGGCCTCCTTCCGGGTCCTCAGGTTCGTACTTGAGAGATTATGGTAACTTCCCGGCCTCTCTAAATCTCAGCTGTGAGCCGTTCCGGCAGGATTTTACACCCGATGCTTTCCAGGCCCGCCCGGCATCGGGATGCGGTCATCGTGATTCGGCGCTCCGGCTCTCTCGATCGTGAGGGCGCGCTGACCCCTGCACGCACTAAGAAATGACACAGACCGGCAAACCCGTGCGGATCATCCAGTTCTTCGGCATCTGAGGCTGCATGCCATGATGTGCGTGCATGGCGCTTGGGCATGTACAGATCCAGACCGAGGTCGGCATGGCCGACACTTATCAGGTCTGATTCCAAAATCATTGCAGCCGAACGCCGACGATGGCAAGATCTCTTTGGATCTAGGAATATCCTAAAGGAAGCAGAATTGTTGATGCATTTGTTATCTGCACTTTGCGCCTACTTGTGCTGCATCCGGGCACCACTTCGGCTGACGTTTCCAATCCTGACTGACTGGGAGGTCCATGAAACGCCAAGGTAAAGCAAAAACTTTCATTCTCGACACCAATGTCATTCTCCATGATGCGACCTGCATCCATCAGTTCCAGGAAAACGATATCGTCATCCCGCTGGTCGTGATCGAAGAGATCGATCATTTCAAGCGCGGCAGTCAGGTGATCAATTTCAATGCCCGCGAATTTGCCCGGACTCTTGATTCAATCACCGGCAACGCCTTGTTCAATGGAGGCATTTCGCTCGGCAAGGGGAAGGGCAAGGTACGGATCGCCATCACCAAGGGATTGAGCCCGGAAATCCAGGACGCCTTCCGGGAAGACACGCCGGATCACCGGATCCTGAGCGTCGCACTGGAGCTGCAGAAAAAGACAAGATACAAGAACTCCGTGATCCTGGTGACCAAGGATGTAAATCTGCGGATGAAAGCCAAGGCCATCTCAATCCCGGCCGAGGACTACAGCACCGACCGCGTCCACAGCATTGAAGCTCTGTACGGCGGCAAGGAAATCATCGAAAACGTCGAGGGTTCGCTGATCGGCAATCTCTACCAATCTCCCTACGAAGTCGCCGCCGACAGGTTCCGTTCCGCCTGCGGCTGCGAACTGATTCCAAACAAGTACTTCATACTCAAAAACAGCAGCCAATCTGCGCTCGCCGTCATCGACCAGGATTGTTCCATCCTGCGCAAGGTCGAAAAGCTGGCAGCCTACGGGATCAAGCCTCGGAATGCTGAACAGACTTTCGCTATCGACGCCCTCACGCGCACAAACATTCCCCTGGTGACCTTGACGGGCAAAGCTGGGACGGGCAAGACGCTCCTTGCGCTCGCCGCGGATGTTTCTCGCTCAAGGGTCGGCTTAAACAGCCTTTGCAGATCCCTGTAACAGCGAGAATGGACAGCATCGCCTTCACAGCTATGGTCCTGCCCGCCGTTGGCACCTCGCTGAACCGGCCACGAATTCCCTGAGTCCCGAATGTATAAACCCCAGGCTGCCCCCATTTCGCGGCAGAACCGGGAGCGAGTATGCTTCCACACTCCGAGAATTGCGGTGCGCGTTGGTTGCGGCGTTTAAAGAATCACGGCTTCTTCGGTGGGGAACTGGTTTCGAAAACCGTCTTCAGGCTGAGCCGGCGCGCATGCGGCGTCGCGCTTCACGAAAGGTTATAGTTTTCTTCCGGCGCGAGATCAGCTAGCATTCATCGGCTGAAAGAGTCGCAGTCCTGTGCAGTTCGGCGAATCGCCGGGTACCGAGTGAGGAAACCGGCCCCAGGGCGATATTTGTTTTAGCTCTAACAGAGGAGACAGCAATGGCGAGAGACAATTTCTTTTTCACGTCGGAATCGGTAACCGAAGGGCACCCTGACAAGGTCTGCGATCAGATCTCAGATGCGGTCCTGGATGAAATCATGAAGAAGGACAAACGGGGACGGGTGGCCTGCGAAACATTCATCACGATAGGGTTGGTGGTCGTCGGAGGAGAGATCACGACCACTTCGTATGTCGATGTTCCCGGACTGGTGCGGAATCTGATCCGTGAGATCGGATACACGGACCCCAAGTACGGGTTTAACCATTCAACGTGTGCCATCCTCAATGCCATCGGCACACAATCGCCGGACATTGCACAGGGCGTGGATGTAGGTGGGGCGGGTGACCAGGGGCTCATGATGGGGTATGCGATCAATGAGACGAAAGAGTTGATGCCCTTGCCAATCATGCTTGCGCACAAGATTACCCAGCGTCTGGCCGAAGTGAGAAGGAAGAAGATCCTGCCCTATCTGGGTCCCGACGGCAAGAGCCAGGTTACCGTGGAATATGAAAACGGCAAGCCGAAGCGCGTCGACACAGTCGTCGTATCCAGCCAGCACTCGGAAGACATTCTCGACAGAACAGGCGAGCGGATTACCAAAAAGGCCAAGGATGAGATCGTCCAGAATGTTGTGCTGAAGTCGATCCCCTCAAAATACATTGATGCCAAGACCAAGTACCTGGTGAATCCTACCGGCAAATTCGTGATCGGCGGCCCGCAGTCGGATACGGGGATGACCGGGCGCAAGATCATCGTCGACACGTATGGCGGCTCTGCTCCCCATGGCGGCGGTGCATTTTCGGGCAAAGATCCGACGAAGGTCGATCGCTCGGCGTGCTATATGGCGCGTCACATTGCAAAGAACATCGTGGCTGCCGGGCTGGCGGATGCGTGCAACGTCCAGCTGGCCTATGCAATCGGCGTGGCGAAGCCGGTGAGCGTGCTCATCAGCACCAAGGGTAATGGTGAGGTTCCCGATTGGCGGCTGACCCAGATCGTGCACAAGGAGTTCGACCTCACACCCAAGGGGATCATTGCGTACCTCGACCTGCTGCGCCCAATCTATCGGAAGACTGCCGCCTATGGCCACTTCGGGCGAGAGCTGCCGGAGTTCACCTGGGAAAAGACGCACCGGGTCAAGGATCTGCTGAAAGGTGCGTAAGGCTCCATTAACCTCCAGGACTCAAAGGCTCTAAGACTCCAAGGATCTTTTCTTCTTTGAGTCTTAGGGCCTTCGAGTCTTAGAGCCCGACTAGAGAATCACGCGGCGAATGCCTTCTTTGATTACAGCTACGTTGAAGTTGATCAAGAAGCCAAGATGTTTGTCGCTCAGCTTGAGCTGTGAGAGGATCTGGGCCAGGAAGACGGGGGTCAACGCCTCAACGCTTTTCAGCTCACAAACGATAGAATCGTCCACAAGGATATCAAGACGTAAGCCTTGAGAGAGCGTGACGCCATCATAGGTAAGAGGCACCACCACTTGCCTGCGGTGGGGAATCCCGCGTTTTTTCAGCTCGTGACAAAAGCACGTCTCGTAGATGGATTCGAGCAACCCCGGCCCCAGCGCGCGATGCACGGCATAAGCGGACTTCACAATTGCATTGGCGAGCAGTTCTTCCCTCTCCGATGGAACCGTCATGCACCTAATGTTTCCAGCGCAGCACAATCATTTCATCAAATCTGCCCTTAAATATGCGTTCAACTTTTGTTGAGCCTTTGAGTCTTCGAGTCTTGGAGGTGAAAGGGCGGGTCCGTTACTCTTGCGCCGGCCCGGCGGATGCCTTATAAATGGGCGCATGCAAAAGAGGTGATCATGTCGGAAATTGTGCTGTTGGGTGACGAAGCGGTGGCGCTGGGTGCGGTTCATGCGGGGCTGACGGCTGCCTACGCGTATCCGGGAACGCCGTCGACCGAGATTCTCGAGTTTCTGATCCGCTACGAGGCCCGGCACGGCCGGCCTCACGCGGCCTGGTGCGCGAATGAGAAGACGGCTTACGAAAGCGCGCTGGGCGTCTCCCTCGCGGGCCGCCGCACGCTGGTATCGATGAAGCACGTGGGTTTGAATGTCGCGGCGGATCCGTTCATCAATTCGGCGCTGGTCGCGATTCGCGGCGGGCTGGTCCTGGCCGTGGCCGATGATCCCGGCATGCACAGCTCCCAGAACGAGCAGGACAGCCGTTTCTACGCGGACTTCGCGAAGGTGATCTGCTTTGAACCTGCCAATCAGCAGGAAGCCTACGAGATGACGCGGCAGGCATTCGACTTTTCCGAGCGATACGAGACTCCGGTGATGATCCGGCTCGTGACCCGGCTGGCTCACAGCAGGACGGTCGTCCGGACGGCGGAGCCGCTCCCGGAGAAGCCGCCGAGCAAGTCTCCGGATACCGCGTCCTCGTGGATCCTGATGCCCCACATCGCGCGGAGGCGTTGGCATGAACTCCTGTTGCGTCAAAAAGACATGCTCGCCTGCACCGAGTCCTCACCCTACAATGTGCTCAAGCTCAACGAAGAGCGGCGCGAAATCGGAGTCATCACCACCGGCATCGCGCGC
>JBEKYG010000347.1:0-10957 GCA_049511215.1 Acidobacteriota bacterium
GGCGGCCGTGACTCCAGAACATGGCATACGATAATGCACTCGTTTGATTGCGATTTAACGAGGACCGTTCATCCAAGAGCGAGGTAATGCCGGAGAAGTTCAGGTCTGGCGGTCCCCAGTTCAAGGGGTCCTGGTTGTTGCCGGAAATCCCGGCTTCGCCGGAAACGTTCAGGCGATTTTCGAAGAACGGGCGGATGTGTACGACCGACCGGCTGTACTGGTACCCAAGGTTAGCAAGCAGACGGGAAGTGAAGTTGTGCCGCCAACTGGCACTGGCGTTGAGGCCGCTGGAATCCGTGGTATCTAGAAAGCCGAATAAATTCGGGTTATCGGCACGGCTACTCTGATAGGCGAAGGCGCCGGATAGCTGATTATTGCGTTTGAGTGATTTGTTGGCGCGCGCCTGGAGACTATCCTGATGCGTGACCGCGAGAATCGGGATCTGATAATTGTATCGTGCGCTGCCGGCAGAATTGGGAAACGGATAGAGATTTAGTAAAGCCTTGGCCTGAGAGCTGATCCGGCCCGATGGGATCACGTTGCCCGGAAACGGCAGGCCGGTCGCCGGATCGAAGATCCGGATGGGCTGTCCAAGAGCGTTCACGGCCTGGGAAAGATCTCCGTTTCGTTCTGACAGGGTCGGCATCAAGCCTGGCTGCGTGGTGGCATTGCGGTTTCGTGTCCACTGGTAATTGATGATGATATTCGGACCGTTCTTTCTTATATGCGGGATCCTGAGCGGGCCTCCAAAAGCCGCCACGCCCGTCAGATGGTTGTACGCCGGCTTGGCAGTGTCTTGACCCGTGAAGGAGTATGAGCGGGCATCCAGCGTGGAGTTGTCCAGAATCAAGCCAAGGCTGCCGTTATAGAGAGATCCTGGGCCCTTGCGCAGATTGCCAAACGCCGGAAGTTGTCCAAACGGGGAACTGGCGGAGTTGTTCACGCTGCCACTGACGAGAAGACCATCGGCGGCGCGTTGAACGAGTTCGTCGGGATTTTGGACCCCAAAAGTACTTGACTCGCCATTGGTCGCTGTGGCGCCGCTTGTGTTTGGGTTTACGGCGTTCAGATCCGTACGCTGGAACTTGTCCTGTAAATTGGCGGTTGCCTGTTCGCCCTTGACGCTGGGAGCCCCTTTGGCTGGGGGCTTGTCCTTGTCGGCTGCTGCTGGCCGGGCCGAACCACCAGGTGCTGGCTGGGCCGGTTGTCTTGCGGGTGTTGCAGGAGTACTTGCCACGGCGTTGATCTCATTGAATGGGAGCAGCTTCAGCTCCCATTCCAAGCCGGGCGCTCCTGCTGCGACGGGCACCTCTTGTTTGGATGGTGAGAAGCAGAGCATCTCGACTTGAAGCACCCAGACTCCGTCCGGAAGGTCCGGGAATGCATAGTAGCCCTGCGGATCGGTGATGGTGACGAGTTTCTTTTCGCCCTGGACCGCCGTTACCGTGGCTCCGGGAACAGGCAAGCCGCCGAACCTGACCTGTCCGTGATGTTCTGCAGCCGTCAGGTTCAAAGTGCCAAGCCAGCAGAGGACCAGCCAGACGGCGATCCGGCGAGCGAGGTTTATGCGCATAGGTATCATAAGCTCGTTAAAGCAGCAATTATTTCTATCGCTGCCAATGAGGTGCGAGGGAAGCATCGAGACCGAAGTCTCGGATGTGCTCTTCACTCGTCACCCACTTCTCATGATCCATCGACGCCGAGAATCTCTCGAATCGTCAGGCAGGGTGCCCACTGACCCGAATGGCACTTGATTAAGAGTGACCGAAACCAACTCTCACTGCCGCTGGATCCGGTATTTAAGCCCCGAAGGGGCGGGGCAGGAAAGCCCAGGGCGTGAGCCCTGGGATCGTGAACATCCGGCGGTAGAGCCCTGAAGGGCGAAGCAGTCTGCGCCGCCCTTTCAGGGCTGATCCCTTGATCTGCGTCGGTTCCCAGGGCTTGCGCCCTGGGCTTTCCTGCTGGACCCTTTCAGGGTCCGACTCCTTATCTACGCCATCCCCCATTGCCCCCTAATTTCCGGAGGCTTTTTCGACGTGATCGATCACCAGAATCTCGACCGGACCCTTCGTTGCTTCCAATCTGAGCCCCAGTTGCTCCTGCACGGCCGTGAAGATGGAGGGGCCTGAGGTATCACTCGGCAATGGACTATCGGTCGCCGGTCTATCCATTCCTCCAAGGCCTGGGCCTCTCTGAGTTTCATCGGGGGTCCACTGCAGGCTGAAATCAAAGTTGCCCTTGATATCCGTCTTATCGATTACAGGTCGTCCCAGTTGTTGTGCCAGCATCGCGGCGATCGCTGAGACTGGGGTCATCTGGGCGCTTAGCTGCCCCCGGCCCATCCTGATCATGGAGCCGCTCTTGACTGGGGCTTCGGTGTCGACAACCTTTCCGCCGGGGCCGACGCTCACCGCAGCTCCAGCCGTTCCGCCGGCACCGACGTTATAGGTGCCTTTCTGAACAGGTTTCGACGGATCCGGCGGCTGGGAACCTGCCTGCGAGGTGGGCTGGGTCTCGGATTCATGGAGTTTGTGCCCGTCTTTTCCGATGACCAGCGCATAAATCGGGAGTTCCTTGGTTTCGCGGTGGATCTTCAGGTTGAAGCGTTCCGCCAGCAGCGACTGGAGCAGCACCTTAGCCATATCGCGAGTGATGTTCGGCACGTCCGCTTTGGCAACGATGTCGTACCTTTCGGAATTCAGCCAGCTCGGTGCGCCGGAAATCTGATAATCCCTGACGTCGTATGCCTGCTGAATAAGCATGCCCACGGTAATGCCTGAGGCCGTCCACCTTCCGCCAGGAGAAGCCCCGATCCTTACCATGAACATGCCATTCGGGGAAGGATCGCTGGGTTTGATGGACGCCACCTCGAACGATGTCGGTGCCGCGGCTTGGGCTTGCTGTGCGGCAGTTCCGGCCTTCAACTGGGCCATTCCCGGCGGCGACCCATTGAAACTGAATATGACGGTTACAATGGCGATTCCAGCGGCGATCGATCGCAACATTTTCTTTGATTCCAGTCTAATTTGCATGGGCACCTCAATTCTTCCGAGCGAACCTTATCCAGCGATCCTGCTGAGACTAACACATTCATAGTTACCTTCCATGCGTCAAAAGGTTCCAAATTCCTAATATTCACATCCGTCCGCCGTTAGTTTTTGGAGGGCCGCTCCACGTGATCGATGACAAGGAATCCCTCTGGCCCCTTGGTCGGCACTAACTTCAACCCTAGCTGTTTCTCAAACACAGCAAAGACCGATGGGCCGGGAGGAACATCCGAAGGCTCGGCTTGTGGAGCAGGTAGGGCCCCAGGCCGTTGGCGCATAGCGGTAATCTCGTCTCCAGCAAATTCCACATGGAAACTAAACAGCTTCGTGATCCCGGTCTTATCGATGACAGGGCGACCCAGGACGAAAGCGCCGAGCGTTCGTGAGGCCTGAGCAAGACTTAGCCCGGTTGAGTCGAACGTGACATTCGGGCCGTTGATGCCCACATGGCCAACACACAAAGGCTTCTCCCCTGAAGCGGGCACCCTATTGGGACCAATGGGATCGGGCGGAGTGCAACTTCCCTCTTTCACCGGTTGCAATTTGAAGCCGCTCTTCGCCACAGTCAGCGCATAGGCCGGGACCTCTTTGACCTCTTGATGGATCTTCAACTGGAACCGGTCTTCGAGAAGCGCCCGGAGCATCGCGCCCATCATCGTCGTCGTGGCTGGAGCACCCTCCGCCTTCGCCTCGATCGTATAACGATCGGAATACACCCAGGCCGGGCCACCTGTGATCATCTTGGAATCAATGGGGTGATTGAGCGGAGGGGGGTCGCCAAATTGACCGTACGCCCTTGTGATGATCTCCGCCACGCTCATGCACTGAAAGCTGACCCGTCCGGGAGACGTGTCAAAGAAGCCGCCGCCCCCCCTGGCACCCGGGGGAGGGTGGAAGTCGCTGCTGCAGGGCTTGATAGAGGCCACTTCGAATTCAGCGTGCGTTCCAGCCGCAGCCGGAGATTGTGCTCGGATTTGCGGGGCGCTCAGGAGCCCGACGACGACTGGTCCGGCGACGGCTGCCATCGCGACCGTTGCCAGCAAGAGTCTCTTCCCGAAATCCAGTTTCTGAGCGATGCCACGCTTCATAATCGCCTCGATTCGTTTTTTGAGATCGGCGCCGGATACACCGGACACACAAGCCAAAGGCGCCTGCAGATAGAATTCGCAAACCTGCAGGATTGCTTCGGCGTACGCCTGCGGGTCGCTGCCCATCCGCAATACCTCTTCGTCACACGCGCGCTCCCGTTCGTCCACCAGTCGCGCTCCCAGCCACCATACCAGTGGATGATACCAGAAGCCCGCTTCGACAACCGGGGACTCTTTTCCCGGCAATAGCTACGTTTTGGACGAGTCTGGCGGTAAGTGGGAAGACGCCCCCGGTTTTCCCGAGGCTGGGGCACAGGCCGGCAATTCAGGAGTTGCGCAGCATGCGCATGGTATTGGCTTCAGGCAGCGATCGTCCGGATGCGCGGCTCGATCCGGGGCCATTCCGTGCGGCGAAGCACCCGGAGTTCGTAGTCGGATTGCAGATCCAGCCAGATTTCCGGGGACACGGCGAAGTACTTGCCGAGGCGGAGCGCGGTGTCCGCTGTGATTGCCCTTTTTCCGCGGACAATCGCACTGATGCGATTGGGCGGCACGTCAATATCTTGGGCAAGCCGGTTGATGCTGATGTTCAGAGGCTTCATGAATTCCTCGAGAAGGATCTCCCCGGGTGGAATCGGTTCCAGATGCTTCCTGCTCATTTTCTATTCCTCTAGTGGTAGTCAACGATTTGAACATTCAATGCTCTTCCATCTTCCCAACGGAAGCAGATCCGCCATCGCTCGTTGCCGCGCGGGGATCCCTGATCTACTAGACATGTTGCCTGTTGCGTTTGACTGTCTGGCTGCAGTAGACTAAAATGTCTAGTGTATATAGACGAATGGAGGAGTCATGGCCGTCAACGAGGAATTGCTGAACAAGGCCAGGGCCGCCGGCGTCCGGCTCGCCGATGCGGAACATCAGCTTCAACGGGCACGAGCGGAGTATCACGCGATGGTCCGCCGCATGCACCTGGCGGGAGGCTCTCTGCGAGAGATCGCCCTGGCGCTCGAGCTGAGCCACCAGCGCGTGCAGCAGATGGTCGGCGGCGCCGGGGGCAGTTGGTGGCAACGGGTATGGCGCTCGCGCAACGTCAAGCGCGGCGCGCTCTGCACCTTCTGCAGACGCACGCAGGAGCAGGTTGCCAGGCTGATCGCCGGACCGGAGGTTTTCATCTGCGACGCCTGCGTGGAACTCGCGGAACGGTGCCGGACGGGTCGCACCCCGTCCGGTCCCCTGGTGCCTGCCAAGGAGGGCGCCGGGGCCCGGTGCTCGTTTTGCGGCAAACGGAAGACAAGCGACAGGGCGCTGCTGACCGGCCCGGCAAATATCTGCGGCGAATGCCTCAGCGTCTGTCAGCAGATTCTGATCGACAGCGTCGCATGAGGCGCCCGCGCCGGACACCACCCGATACTTTTCCACAGAAACAAGCATCAGGTGGCGCCGGGAAGAGCATCGAATTCCACGGCTTGGTTCTGCCACGCACTGTCATGGTTGCCCGCGAGGCGCGCCAACGCAGCAGATGCCCCCGCGCCGCCGGAACCCGAAGGGCGCATGGGGGTTGCGGACGATCTCTGCGTTGCTCGTCGTCGACGATGCACAACGGCATCGCCTCCTCCTCGCGCCTTGATCTGGCCGCGCAGGCCCCATGCGCGCGACCCCTCCTAATTCTCGGACAGGCTCCTAGAGACTCATCCGGAAAGGCCGTTTCTTGCGAATGACGACATTGAAAACAAAGGACTTCTGGGCCGTGAAATCGCGAAAAAGAGGCTTTCCGGATGAGTCTCGGAGAGAGGTTTCCGATGACGAGCTTATGGGTGCTCCTGAGTACTGCGATTGCGCTGGCGATGGATGCTCTGGCGGTGGCCATTGCCACCGGTCTCCATCTTAAACGAGTGAGTCTCCGGCAGACGTTCCGCCTCTCATGGCACTTCGGACTCTTCCAGGCTCTCATGCCCATCGCAGGCTGGCTGCCCGGTGTCAAATTACAGGCTCGCCTCCGAAACCTCGATCACTGGATCGCCTTCGTGCTCCTTGTCACGGTCGGCGGCAAAATGATATTTGAAGCAGTCCGGCATGCGGGGCACCGTAGGCGCCGGAGCGACCCCACGCGTGGAGGATCCCTGATCATGCTTTCTGTGGCGACCAGCATTGATGCACTGGCCGTGGGCCTGAGCCTGTCCCTCCTGGGTGTGCCGATTTGGTGGCCGGCGGTGCTGATCGGCTTTACGGCCGCCGCATTCACGGCTGCGGGCATGCATCTGGGCTGCCTTCTCTCCGGCACCTCGAGCTTCGGCCGCTACGCTGAAGTGTTCGGCGGGCTCGTCCTGATTGTCATTGGGTTCGCCATCCTTCGGGAACATGGCGTCTTTTAGACGACACTGCCCCTGGGTTGAAGGTGGGGCGCTCATCTTATGAAGTGACATTAGGCGGCGAGAAATGAAATCCAAACCTGATCCGTGTCATAGAAATGCCGAGTCGAATCCGCTGATCCGTGAGCTGCGCCGGGCACTGCGCGCGCAGGCTGATCCTGGAAAGGCCGCGGCGATGAAGGCCTATATGAAATCGACGATGCCGTATTACGGCATCCAGGCAACCGAACAGCGTTTTTGTAATCACAGCCTATGATCTCCGTGGAAGGCCTTTGCTGGCATACCGGAGGCGAATGAGAAGGAAGAAATGAATAAAAGGAATCGTTTTCCAGCGGGCTGGAACCAAGATAAAGTTCGCCTGCTTCTCAGACATTACGAGGAGCAGACCGAAGACGAAGTCGTCGCCGAAGATGAGGCTGCCCTTCGGAGGCGTGGCCAAACGGTTATGGTGGTTCCAAGAGGACTGGTGCCCGCAATCACCAAGCTGGTTAAACGCGAGGAAAAGGCCGCATTGACTAGGCGGCCTAACAACTCGTCGCAGCCGTCGGCACAAAAAACGCGCCGCGGCTGAACGGGGGCGTTGGACGGACTTGATTGCCTCACCTAACCTGGTTATACTTCCGGTATGAAAACGGCCGTATCAATTCCCGACGACGTCTTCGATGAGGCGGAGCGGTTGGCACGCCGGATGAAGACGTCCCGAAGCCAGCTGTTCAGCAATGCACTTGCAGAGTATGTCGCTCGTCACACGCCGGACAGCGTGACGGAAGCGATGGATCGAGTCTGCGCCGAGATCGGTCCTGAAGCAGACGCGTTCCTGTCCACTGTCTCTCGTCGAATCCTGGAGCACAGCGAGTGGTGATTTCCCAGGGAGACATCTGGTGGGCAGATCTCCCAAACCCGACTGGATCTGAACCGGGATTCCGCAGACCCGTGGTAATTGTCCAGGGGGATCCACTAAACCGGAGCCGAGTAGCGACGGTTGTGTGCGTTCCACTCACGAGTAACCTCAAGTGGGCCAAAGCTCCAGGCAACGTCTTGCTTTCTCTCCGCTTGACGGGGCTCCCAAAAGAT
The DNA here is from genome assembly GCA_049511215.1 of Acidobacteriota bacterium. Lineage (GTDB taxonomy): Bacteria > Acidobacteriota > UBA6911 > UBA6911 > UBA6911 > JAFNAG01. Next base: position 7,579 of record JBEKYG010000347.1, read on the forward strand.
TCGGTCGCCAATGTCTCACAAATCGTGACGTTGGACAAAGCGCTGCTCACTGATCGGACAGGTAAACTACCCCGGGCTCAGCTTGGTCTGATTCTCGCAGGAATTGAGGTAGTACTCGGTCGATAGGCATCCGTCCAACAATACCCTCGAGCGGGCGGCCGGATACCGTGGTCGTCGGAAGGTCATTGGTTTCTCGGCGCTCCCATCGAGGGCTGGCAACCGACTTCGGTGATCGCTGATTACAAGCCGGGATCAAATGGAAGATCAGTTGGGATCATCGAGCTGCACGTAAGATAGGCACTGCCTAACAAGCCGCTCACCCGGCCGCGCCAAAAAGCGGCCCGGGAGTGCTGGAACGGTAAGACAGCGATTGCGACCGGCGCCGCCTAAGATTGGGAATGAACGGATCGATCATTGCCAACGGCACGTTTGCCGCCCATTAGCGCACTGGCGGTGTATAGGGCACTTGACCGGGCGCTTGATCTGGTAGCTGTACCCATGGTCCGGGTTGGCCTGAACAACGCTACTGGGCGGCATCGAACGAGCCGTAGAGTGAGGGAGTCGTGGAGCCATATGTCGTCGGTGTAGATCTGGGGGGAACCAAGGTCGAGGCCTGCTTAATGGATGCGGGGCGCAACATATTGTCGCGCTGCCGTGCCTATTCGGAACCGGCCCGCGGCTTGGATCGCGTTGTCGACAATATTTTCAGAGTGATTGCCGAAGCGGCGGGCAGCGAGCGGTTTCTCGCCGCCGGCATGGGCACTCCAGGCACCTACTTGCCCGAGAGCGATCAGTTGTTTGGATCTCCACACACGCCGGTTTATGAGACCCCGGGATTCATGGGTAGGATTCGTTCCAAACTGGGGGTGCCGCTGCTGATTGACAACGACGCCAACTGCCTGGCGCTGGCGGAATACTTTACCTCCTGCGCGGATCGCTACAGGTTCGTCATGGCAGTGATTCTCGGCACGGGTATGGGCTACGGCCTGATCCTTGATGGCAAGCTATATCGAGGCGCCAAAGGGGGCGCAGGGGAGATTGGACACACAACGGTTCAATATCAAGGAAGATTGTGCGAATGCGGCCGGCGCGGCTGCGCCGAGGCATACCTCTCCGGCTCGAGTCTTTCACGGCGTTTCCATGAGGCATCGGGCGAGAGATTGGATACGAAGGCCATATTCGAGCGCCATGAGGCAGGCGATCCCGCGGCCCGGCTCCTGTTCGAGGAAAGCGCCCACATCATGGGTGAGGTCTTTGCCAATGCCGTGAATGCGTTTGATCTTGAAGCGATCATTCTGGGAGGAGGAGTCTCCAATCTCCCAATCTGGTATGAAAAGGTGCCCGGCTACATGAATCGATCGTTGTTTGGGCCGCCGCGGGGGGATGTGCCGATCATCAAAGCCAGACTGGGAGACTCTGCAGGCGTAGCCGGCGCAGCCTACCTTGCACTCCGCAAACTCGGCCTGATGAATTTCTAGCCCGCATTTCTCGCCAGCTTTCTACTGCAGCGGCGGATTTGGAAACAATCCGCCATTGGACCCAACCTTTACCTTCGCCGGGCTATTCCCTTGGTGTAAACCGTAAACGTGGTTCCGGGCATCGCGATTGAAAAGGTGATGGTCAGGGTTTGATCCGGGTTCAGCAGGTAACCCAGACGGTAGCGAGGACCGCCTTGCGACTCGTCGGATTCGAAGTTCACGGCTCCATCCTTGGGGAATGCGACGCGATAGTTGATATCGTGCCCTTCGTTGTCAACATAGAACGCCCTGAACTGCGATTCTCCCAGGCGCAAATAGATAATGAGCAGGTCCTGATGGGAAATGCCGGTTTTCTCTCCGGGCTTGGGCGCGTAATCAGCTCGATTCTTGCGGATCATCGTCTTGCCGCCAAGATCGAAGGCGAAGGAGCTGCCCCCGGAGATGGCTTCACCAGGCTGTCCCGTGCCTTCAACCGCAACCCAATCGCCCAGAAGAAAGCGCAGGGGCGCCCATGGATCCGCTGTCTGAGTCGGCTTTTCGGCCGAGGATGGAGCGCGGTCCTGACCAAACATCTGTCCGTACGGAATCAGGAATAAAGCGAGGCAGAGTGCTGCCAACCTCTGGATGCTGGATGCCTTCATCAATTCCCTCCCTCGAATAGCTCGCCGAAACTTACCACAGCCAGGTTTCCGGGCAGAGGTATCTGCTGCGCTCCTTGGCGCGACCATGCTGCCCATGCCAGTTATTGGGATAATACGCGGGCATTCCTGAAAAGCCACGATTTTTGAGACCCCTCGCAGGCGTTCCTGGCAGTATGTCGAGGAGTCCGACGGAGCGCAACGCAGTAGACATGCCCGAATCCGGCGCCGCGCCCCTTCGGGCCGCGGCCCGCGGGTCCGCCGGCGTTGTCGCTTGCGGCTGTTGTTTGTGGCTGCTATATTCCGGCGCGGATAGGACCTGATAGGGCTGGAGGCCGAGGGGGAAAAATGAGGGCAATCAATCTCTTCCTATTGTCGGCAATTGCCGGATGGTTCGCCGCTCTAGGTTATGCGCAGGAAACGGCCAGGACCGAATTAGTAATTACCGTCCATTTCCCCGACGGCACACCCGCCAAAGGAATCAAGGTACAGCAAATTCAATTGGAGAGGACATCCCCTCGCCCGCAAAATTACCTCTGCGGCACGACGGACAGCAATGGGCAGCTCGCCGTGAGATTTACGCCGCTGCGAAGTCTGGATGATGATCGCAACGGCTACGGGCTGTACAGATATGTCCTGCTGCCCGAGAACTTGCCGTGGGAACTGTCGGATCTTTATTACTGGAACAAAAATCCGTGGAACGATGATGTTTTCATGGAGACCAACATCTGGTCCTACGACGCTTACCTCGAGCAGATGCATTCAGCGGAGGCAAGCCGAAACAATTGGTCAGAAGGGAATCTTGTCCGCATTGCCGCGGGAGAGTCGGCGCACTGGAACGTGACCCTGCCGCACGGCAGGGAGGTTCAGGTGTCCGTTGTGGACCAGTTTAACCAGCCGCTCGCGCACGATACCTCCGCGGGGGCAAAACATGAGCGCGCCGGAGCATTCGTCGAGGATTGGTTGAGAATCCAATCTTCTTTGCCGAATGCTCCGGCGCGCGTGGAATAAGAAAGGCCGAACACCCGCCTCGTGGTTTAGTTTTCCGCACACAATGCAAAACACGCTTTGTTGCTAAAACAGGAGTTTGATCTCCGCCTGGTAGGTTCGCGGCTGCAGGAAGTGCGTGCCGCTGAAGGTCGACAGGAAGTTGTAGGCGGCAACCTTGTTCGTCAAGTTCACGACACTGAACTTGAGGGCAGTTCGCACCTTTTCGGTGCTGCGGAAAAGATTGTCGGTTCCGATTCCCAGATCGAACAGGTG
>JBEKYG010000348.1:0-5915 GCA_049511215.1 Acidobacteriota bacterium
TCAATTCCTGAAGGTCGGTAACGAAGGGTATTCAGGAGGCACCTCGCTGAATTTCTGGACCGGCTCCTACTATGTGAAGATCACTACCTACGATGAAAAGGAAGCGATCCAGCAGGAAATGGCCAAGCTGGCGAATGCCGTCGCGCGTAAAGTGGGGGCACCCGGAACGGAGCCCATCGAAGTCTCCTACTTCCCCAAAGCAAATCTGCAGCCCCATACGATTGTGTATATTCCGAAGGACGTGCTCGCACAGAGCTATTTCACCAATGGGTTCGTGGCGAAGTACAAGGCGGGCGACCAGGAATCCAAGATGGTCTTTATAACGCTGGACAACGCTTCCGCGGCGCAGGATGCACTCGCGCTCTACAGACAGTATCTTTCCAAGGCCGGTAAGAACGTCAAGGACCTCAAGGCCCCGGGAGAAGGAGGTTTTTCAGGCGAGGACAGTTTTTACGGCAACATGGCCGCCGTCCGCGCGGGCAAAAACATTGTCGTGGCGCTAGGATTCGCCTCCGACGATGCGGGAAAGAAATTGATCGCCGAGCTGTTGAGCAACGTCAAATAGTACGGAAGTCCAGACGGGATGTGTCGATGGCTTTGAGACACCTGCTCTTCGAATCTAGTGTTGTGTCCAAGCAGTTCTGTGGTTTCCTTCCGGCAGGGCCTTGATGCTCCCTGTCGATTCGCTCGACGAGGACTTTGCGGGTATCCGAATCCGGCGGAACCGGAGATTTCGGAGGAAGGCGGGCGACAGCAACTTGTGTCAGGAGAATGGTTCCAATCGCGAACCATGAAAAGCACTCTTTACAATCGTCATTGATCCCTTTGAAGACTCTCCAGCTCGTTGATCTCACGCTGGTACTTGCGCGAAATCCTCAGATTCAGCGGGATCCCCAGCGCGGCCAATATCAGAAAGAATGCCATTTCAGCATAGACTATAGACGCGGCCTTCGGATAGGCAATTTGAAGGCCAATCATAAACACAAGCGGTCCAGGGACTATGATCACCAGCCGCGACCAGAGCCAGATGCCGCAGGTAAAGTCGCGAAGTCGCTGAAGTTCGGATCGATAAAACTCAGCCGATGCTGCACTACCCTTCCTCGCCGCCGTGGTTGCTGCTTCCTTCCTGTTAAGGTGGTACAAACGTATCTGGTATAACACATACCCTAATGCCACAACGGTAAGCACGCACCCAATGCGCTGAATCAAGTTCGGAAAAAGAAAGAAAGACAAGATATTTAATGCAATCCCCGTTAAACAAATGGCATACCCTATCGGTTTCCTTTTGCGCATATTCTTATCGAGCTGTTTGATTCGCCTGCGAATTTCATCAAGCGACATATGGAAAGGGGCCACATTCTGGTTCTGCCAGGCATCTTGGGCAGGATCGGGAGAAAATTCATCGCTCATGGCGGCCTCCTTTCCAGAATCGGTCGGCAATAATGCTCTTGATTCTGTGCATCTTGGTAAAAACGTTGCCTGGGGAAACACCCGTGATTTCACCAATCGATGTTGCGTCCATTCCTTCGAGGTACAGGAGCATGATTTGGCGATCGATCGGACGCAACCGCTGAACAAGTGTCAGGAGCTGTTGAACTACCTCGTGTCGATCCGCGGCGGCTTCGCTATCATTTTTATCCTGGACGCCTTCCAGTGCATCCAGACTCAGCAGCGTTCGGGAGTTTGTGCGGCGATGGCGGATCACGTGCGAGGTAGCCACGTTGTGTGCAACTCTATAGACCCAGGTGCGGAGCGAACATCGGGAATCAAACCCCTCGAAACTTCGCCACAAAGCCAGGTGAATCTCCTGAAGAAGATCCTGCCGCTCTTCCGAATCGGCTTCGTAAGATCGTGCAAGTCGGTCGATGGCCGGGCCGTAAGCGGCTATTGCTTGTTCATAAAGATCATTCTGGGCCGGCTTTCCATTGGACATCGCCCGAAGTCCCCTCCCTTATAAGGTAGTCGTTAGCGGCAGGATTTTCTTACAGAAAATCGGTGCCAGGAAGCTGTGAAAAAATGGGGGACTGTCCTGGAGCGCCCAACGCAAACGCACGAGTTGCAGCATGTTAAGCCGGGCGCGGAGGGACAGTCCCCGATTTTTTCACACCTCCCTGGCTACTATTTCACCAATCTCGCACGGAGGCATCTGCACCAATCGCGGCTTGGAAATTGGTGAAATAATAGTGGCACAGATTTTGATCCAGTCTGGGACGGGAACCAGGCGTTGAGTCCATTTAGATGGTGATGGGGGCAGCCAACCGTCTTCGAGGTCATGAACAGGTCTCGAGGGCAACCCGGTCAGCGCCGTTTCTTGATTTCGTTTCGCGCGACCCGCGCCTTCACCAGTTTCTTAACAAGCGCAGTCGGCAGCGGCTTGTCCGTGGGGAAGTGGATGGTCCCTTTGGATGTGGAGAAGCCCTTAAGTTCGTCCTTAAACGCTTCGATGACCGAGGCAGTGGGGAACAAACTGCAGTGATTCGAGAACGCGGCGAACCACACCAGCACTCCTTTGTACTTAAACGCAGGAATCCGATAGCTGATGGTCTCGGTAGCCTCCGGTGGCACAGCGGACCGAATCGCCGCGCGAATCTTGTTTAAGGTGGTGCGGGCGGGTTCCGGGATACCAGCAAGGTATTCATCAACGTTTTTGGGAGCGTCGTTGCCTTTCGCCGCAGAACTGCGATTGCCGGATTTCACGCTTGTCATGCGGGCAATGCTACAAGAACTTCCACTTCAAGTCCATGCCCCAGACCACCGTGCAGCCGTTCGACATGAAGAATGCCATGGCTTGTTCTGACAGACTTTCACTTGCCCGCATAGTCGGTTGCCGGCGAAGTAGCGGGACGGGGGTTTCGCTGCGGACACCCTGCCAGCTCTACAAAATCGGTTTGTCAACTTGCGCAGCATGTGAGCAGACGGATGCGGGCCTCACCATTTTCCCTATGCCGGCACTCTCTGGCTGACGGCTTCGGTGCGCCGCACCCTGACCTTCACTTCGATGCGCGATCCCAGGCGGTTGAGGATCGACATGAGTCGATCGACGGTGAACCGCGCGAGGTCTGCATTGCGGATGCGCGAGAAGTCGGCCGCTGCGATGCGGGTTCGGTCATGTGCAGCGCGAACGGTCAATCGCTCCCGATCGAGCGTCTTGATTATTTCGGCGGCAAGGATAGCCTTGAACTGTTCGGCGTCCGCGTTTTCATGTCCGAGATCGCGGAATACGTTGCCGCTGCCTCGCACCACCTCCAGCGTGTCTTTCATGGCAACACCTCTTTCAGTCGCTTCAACCGGTCCCTAATGAGGTCGATGTCGCGCTTAGACGTCTTGATGCCCTGCGTCGATTTCTTCTGGAATGCATGCACTACCCGGAGCGATATGGTTGACCCATTATAGGCGCGCCCCAATCCCAAGTGCATCCCGGTTTGATCATAATTTGATCAGGGATTGAGGGACCGGCGATGCGATTCCGGACTGGAGTTCACACGAATTCCGAGGTTGCGTTGCTGGTCCCCGGATGTGAAGCCATTAGAGCTCGAACGGCTTGCTGCCGGCGGGTCCCTTGCGGGCACGAAGCGCGGGTAATGACAGTGGCGCGAAATTCGCAAGGAATTCCAGGTAGCCCGCGAAACTCAACCATCGAACCCCCCGGGCGCGCCTCAAAGCGAGGATATCCTCCCGGCTGGTGGGAAGATCCTGTTCCAGGTCGAGCAATTTATAGGATTTTGCGGATGTCATTGTATTTTTCGATCATCCCCTGTTTTTCAAAATATCCCCTGATCTCTTCCTCGTCAATCTCGGGCAGACGGAGTAGGAATTGGATGTCTGCCATTTCCTGGAAGGTTCGCTCAGGATCATTCTTCATGGCTTGAATCTTCATCGCCGCGAGGTGTTCGGCACGCGGAACCGCAAGGGAAATCCCTTTCATTACCGGCATGATCCTGGTGGATCCGAACAGCTGCCGGCTGGTATCGCCGCCGACATAAACAAAATCGAGCCGGCCCATCGCGGGATCGGCATGCAGGTGATTGGAGTAGCCGGCGGAGAGGTGGAGTGTTTCATAACCTAGTGACTCGAGGAATGGAACCAGCCTGGCTTGCGCGGAAAATTCAGTCACAAAGTCCAGATCCGAGGTTGCCCGACTCAATCCGTAGGCCTGAAGGCCGAATGCACCAATGACCGCATGGGGAAACCCCTCGCGCTCGAAAAATCCCAGGACCTCTCTGATCACTCTCGCAAAGTCCAACTTGCCCTCCGGAAGTCATAGGATGGCTGCATTACGTGTCTGCCAGCAGCATACTGAAATGAATCTTGTCGGGCAAGAGCAAAGGCAACGCCGCCGGCGCCAGGTCGGACCGCCCCCAGCGTTGCCTGAGGGTCCGTGGCTATCCTTACTTCTCAGCAGCGGCGGCTTCAGCGAAGCCGCCAGCTTTGTCCGGCTTCTCGAGCGATTTGTTCAGAGACGGCACATCTTGCTAGAGCGAAGGCGAGAGCTTGAATGGACGCGGGCTTTTCCATGAACCGCGTGTCTCAGTGAGCACCTGGTTGATTTCCGCCTCGTCAAAATCACCGACGATTGAGAGTTGCCCGTTGGACGCGCCGTAAGAATCCGCGTAAAAAAGTATTGCATTCGGCCCGCGCCCCATGCTGCGTCTCCCACGGCCTTCGGAACGCGCCCCTGTGTGCAAAGGAGTTACGGACACTGTGAGTTTCCCGCGCCTGACTGCTTGAGATGTAAAGTATTTTTGACATGGGTGACAAGGATACTTTACACTGGCGGCCGTGGATTGCTGCTGTCCCGCGAGGAGGAATCATGCCGTCGAGGAGCCCGTTTAACTGCTACAGTCCATGGTTTTATGCATTGGTCGCCCTGTCGGTTGCGATGATAGTGATCGGGGCGTTCGTCGGGCATTCGCTCCCGCTTGGCTCGGCCGCGCGCATCATCGTGGCACTGATTCAGGGCCTCAGCACGTCGTCGGTGATCGTGAGCGTCTTTATCTCGCTCAGGCGCCTCGACGAGCTGGAGCAGCGCATCCAGTATGAGTCGCTGGCCCACGCCTTTGCGGCCACGGCAATCGTGCTTTCGGTCTACGGGTTTTTGGAGCGGGCAGGACTGCCCGCCGTCCAGTGGGCGCTTTGGGTTTATCCCCTCATGTTCGCATTCTGGGGGATCTCCTGGGCCATCGTGGTGCGGCGCTACCGATGAAAAACCGGCTGAAGGAACTTCGCGGCGGGCACGGCTGGTCGCAGGGTGATTTGGCCGAGCGGCTCAAGGTCTCGCGCCAGACCATCAACGCGATCGAGACGGAAAAGTACGACCCGAGCCTGCCGCTTGCCTTCAAGATCGCACGGCTTTTCGGTCGCCGCATCGAGGAAATCTTTGCCCCTTGAGTGGAAAAGGAGGAGACGTGGCAGGAAACGTCGTGGTGAGCCGCTGTCGTTATTGACTATCGGGAATTCAGGCCGCCCGTGTGGCGGCACGTATTCACGAGGAACTTGGCATCGAGGTTGAGTTGAGGGACGGCCCCTTCGGCCGGGCCGACGTGATCGTGGATGGGGAGACGGTCGCGAGCACCGGCCTGAGCGGATGGCTGCCCCGGACGCGCATTGTGATCGACAGGGTGCGAGTCAAGCTTACTCGCCCAGAACTTCCCTGACATTTTTCAGGAGCACATCGGCCTTCACCGGCTTGTCGAGCCAGCGGTCGTGAGGGAAGAACGATTCCTCTATCTGCGACCGATAGTCATAGACCTCGCTGACGCTCGTCATCATGATGACTGGGATGTCCTTTGTTGCGGGATTCTGTTTGAGAGTCCGGAGGCAATCGAGTCCGTCGCCAAGGTGCATCATGATTACGTCGAGGAGAATGACGTCGGGCTGCGTCGTCCCGACGAGGTCAAGGCATTCCTTCCCCGAAA
>JBEKYG010000349.1:0-5885 GCA_049511215.1 Acidobacteriota bacterium
GATGCGAGCCTACCGCAGCAGGTCGGAATCGAGCTTGAGAGTCACGTTCGTTTTCATGTTTCTTGCCGCTCCTTCACTGTCGATGTTCGGCACATTTCCACGTATAGCACGATTTTAGGTCTTCTGGCGCTGCATGACAATAGGTCCGGGGGACGGACCGTAAAAACTTGACTAAATCAGCCTGACCTGGGAAGTGCTGGCCGCTGCCGTTCGCGAACATGGTCAAAGAAATGAAGTGAGCATAGTCACACGCAGAATGCCGAACATCAAGAGGGTCAAACCTGATCCCGTACTGTTTCAGGCGCCGCCGGACTATAGCGTCAACGAGACGATTCCTTCTCACTAGAATCGCGGTCAGGTCTCGTCCTGGCGCGGAACATCTTTGAACAGCCACAGCTCTGCCGGATAAGTCAGCAGCCCGTTTTCGATATGTGCTTCCGGCGTCATGCGATGGGGTTGGGCTGGCTTCAAATCCGCTATGTGCAGGACCGTGTGCCCGTGAGCCACCAGGTAATCTGAAACCAACATGCGGTGGCACTGGTAGTACACCCGGGCTTCGGCGCACATGATCGCCGTGCGCGACGATTCCGCAAGCGCCACCGTCCCATTCGCAGCTTGTTGAAACTCCAGCGTAAGCATGTAATCGGCGTAATTGCGGAAAGCCGGACTGCGCAGAGCCTGGTTCGGGGAATCGTCACGGATCTTGCGGCGGCGCCCGCCGAGCGCACGCATCCAGCGGTAATCGATTCCCGCGCGAGGCAGCGTCGCCTCGAGCGCTTCACTGTGCCCGATCTCCTCTCTTGTCATGAAAGGCGGGTGCTGAGGTCCCTGGAACCAAAGCATCCGCCGCGAGGCCGGATAGGACCGGATGTCAACCAGGGTGCGGATCGAGTGCGCCTTCAGGGCCGCGATGAAATCGTCGAGCGTGCGCGTCGAATGGCCGATGGTGTACACGGTCGCCATGTGATTTCAGTCCCTATGATTTCGACGCCGCTTCGCCCGAACGCCCATGCCTGAAGAGCTTGATCAATCCGCCAAGGTGGACAAAGCCCACGCACAGCGATATCCCCGAGAACAGTGCGAATCGCATGAGGCCGGGGTTCGCGATCACGACGGGCATTTGGGGGATAAGCAAGAGCCCACGCAAGACATAAATGGCGGTCATTACCGTGATCACTGTGCGCAGCAGCGGCAGGCGAACAATCCTCCCGGCTCCTGATAGCGCGTATAGCCCCAAGACTGCAACGATCGCTGCAACCACGATGCAGAGCAATGCGTAGATAACCGGCCGTGTCTGGCTCAGTTCGGCAGGACCGCCGAGGTACTTGATCGCATTGGGCGGCCAGAACACAGCGCTGACTTGAAACACGGCGAATGCCAGCGAGAAATATCCGCCGACAAGCAGGAGAGTGTTCTTTTCAGTCAAAGTCTCAGGGCGCATTGCTCGTGCACTGCCAGTGCCTGTAGTGTTCATGGTCGCCTCGTTGCTCCTTCCTGAAGTAGCTAGCTTTTAAGAAGCTTGGGGGTAGGGCACGGCTTCAGCCGTGCGCGGAGGATATCATAAATTCGGGCTTTAGCCCGTGCGGAAAGCCTGTGACTTTTTCTCTGAGTCGGCTGAGCCGGGATTTCAAACGTCCCCTGGTCACGAGGCGGTATGTGCGCAGCTCGCGCCGCGTTGAGAACAACGACCAAAGTCTGCCGCATCTCTTGCAACAAATCCGGAAACTACTTCCGCTCGTAGACTACCTTTCCGCCAACAACGGTCATCTGAACCTTGGCGTCGCGCAGTTGCAGAGGCGGAATGTGCGTGAGGTCATGGTCGAGAAGAACCAGGTCGGCAAGCTTGCCGGGCTCCAAAGTACCCTTGTCCTTCTCTTCAAACGCGGCATAGGCGGCGCCGCAGGTCGGAACCATCCGGCTGCTATTTTTTGGGGTGAATGTGGGCGATGATGATATCCCTGGCGGCCGGTCGGATCTCCTCCCAATGTGCTTTGGGCGCTTTTTGCAGCACGACCATGGTATTGTCGATCGTCACTTCAATGACACCGGGAATGTTAAACAATCCCTTCGCCAAATCGTCGGTTGGCGGGACATCCTGCCGAGTGTGATATTTGTGGGTTGTTTCGCTAACCTTGGTTCCGAGGTAAAAGTAGCAGGAGCTGGAGGTTGAGGAGACAACTTCGTCCATGATGCCGGTCGGATCGATTTCCTTGGGAGGGACTTTGTCCTTGTTCTTATATATTTGAAAAACAATCGCTCCCACACCTCCCAGCGCCAGAATGAAGCATAGAAAAACGACCAGATTCCGCGCTTCATACCCTTTCAGCGTTCCTTTAGGCATCCTCCTCCTTCATGAAACAGCCGGGCTCAGCTCCGCCCCGATCGCGTAAGCCCTGACATCCAGAACAGGAAATGCAAGATCGCGACTGACGCCTTGCCATATTTCTGGTTACTTACACGTTCAGCACAGGCCTTTATTTCACTTTGAAGCTCGTTTCCTTCAGCAGATTGCCCTTGGAATCCTCAACCGTGACTGTCCGATCTCCGGCGAGGACCGCGGTCCCGTAACACCAGGGTCTGCCGCCAATGGCCAAGTCAATGGTATAGCTGAGCGCCGCATTTTTCCAGGTGATCTTCAGGAGTCTACATCCAGCGCCTCTGGCGCTGAGGGCAGGGATGAACCCCGACAACGTCCTGTCCTCCCTCAAACCATCGTAGTAGAATCGACGTTGGAACATAACTGCCCACTCACGCCGCCCGGGGAGAGGTGGAATCATGCCTGTCGAATCATTAGCCAAACGCAAAGAACGTACCGCTAAGATTATCGCGATCCTCAAGAGCACCTACGCGGACGCGCGCATTGCCCTGAATTTCAGCAACCCGCTGGAACTGCTGGTCGCCACGATTCTGTCGGCACAGTGCACGGACAAGCGCGTCAACGTGGTGACCGAGTCCCTGTTCAAAAAATATCGCAGCGCTGCCGATTATGCTGCCGCCGACGTGAAGGTGTTTGAAAAAGAGATCTTATCGACGGGGTTCTACCACAACAAGACCCGATCGGTGCTGGGTGCAACCTCCAAGATCGCGACGGAATTCGCGGGCAAGGTACCCAACAACATGGAGGATCTGCTTACCTTGCCGGGCGTCGCGCGCAAGACGGCCAACGTGGTGCTGAGTGGCGCGTTCGGCAAAAATCAAGGGATCGTCGTCGATACGCACGTCACCCGGGTCTCACAGCGGCTCAAGCTCACCAGGCATAAAGATAACGCCGGCGACAAAATAGAAGATGACCTCATGGACTTGGTGCCGAGGACAGACTGGACTGACTTCGGTAACGTTATGATCTCGCATGGGCGGCTGATCTGCGCCGCGCGGCACCCGAAGTGCGCCGAATGCCCGGTCAACAAGCTCTGCCCGTCGGCCTTTAGCCCGGGTTTTTCATAAAACCACCAGGTAGCGGCATGACCAGAAAAAGCAAAAGCTCAACGCAGAGAGCGCAGGGAAAAAGTCGAGGTCGCAGAGCAAAAACATCACTCTCTGCGTGCTCCGGATTTGCTCCGCGGGTGGTAGCTTATTCGCCCTAAAATCATTTCCCGGTGAACCTTCGAATGCTACCCGAGAAAATCCTCGCTCCTTGAGTTCTGAGCGATGAGTACTGAGTAATTGGCAACAACAGAGGCTGCTTTTTACTCAGTACTCAGCACAGACCGTCCAGGAGCCTATCCAAGAATTACAAAGGGACCCTTCGTCATTCTCGGACGGGCTCCTAGAAACCGCTTTCGTCGGCAGAGGGTCCGTAGATCGAGGGCACCGGCACGTCCTTGAGCCGGATGTAAACGCTGAGCTGGCCCCGATGGTGAATCAGGTGATTAAGGAGGAAAGAACGCAACACGCCCGCCTTCGGCAAGGTGATCAGCACTTTCTCTCCATTCTTGAGTGACCAGGATTCCATCATCTCGGCATCGGATTTCGATGCAATCGCGGCCCTGGCTTTGGCGACACTCTGATCAAAGGCCGACAGCAAATCCACATTGGACCTGTAAGTGGGCCGTGCGCCGTGCGCAGCCCCCGCCATATCGACGAATGGCTGCTCGACGAGGCTCCCCGCCCAACCGGGGATTTCGATGATATGGGCGACAAGTTCACCCAGGGTCATGGACTTGGGATGCGGTTTCCATTGTGACTCGGATAACGGGATACGCTCCATCAGTCTGCGGGTCGTTGCCATTTCATGATCGAATTCAGGAAGCAATGCTTCTTTAATTGCCATGTCAGCTCCTCCGAAAGGTTCGTGGATATCAGGTTTACTTCGACGCAAGGGATCAACCGTCAAGGCACCAGGAAATCAATTGGTTTTTGGCGCCTTGCGGTCTCGGCTTCTCGGTGGCTATCCCCCTCTGCCGCGTCGCTGGGCACTAGCCATGAAAGGTGTGTCCCAAAGGGTGATCATTGCGCCTGCCTCGTCGATGGCGATTAAGCCGGCCGAGGCGGCGGCCAGCGTCTCGATCTCGGCCATAACGGCCTTTCCGGCAGCTTCGAGGGATTTGCCATCGGCGACAAGGTCGCATAGCCTCTTCGCTGAAAGCAGTACCATGATGCGCTCGCCCACGCCCGTCAGGGAAACAGCCAACTTCCGTGTGCAGTACGTTCCAGCCCCGATAATCGGAGAGTCTCCCACGCGGCCCGGATAGCACTGTCCGGTGCCGCCCGTGGAGGTCCCGGCCGCCAGATCTCCCTTCGCATCGAGCGCGACGCAACCAACGGTTCCGAGACGATGATGGTCCTTTTTCCAGTCGCTGGCCATCCGCTCGTAGTCGAGCTGCCGGCATGCCTCCGTCATGTGCTGCTGCCAGTAGGAGATCTTCTGGGGCGTAGCCACAACACCCGATTCGTGGCCGAGCTTTAGCCCAAGCTGAGTGGCTTCGATGCCGCACAGCATCACATGGGCATCGCGTTCGAGAATGTATCGCGCCAGCCGGATCGGGTTTTTGAGCCCGGGAACCTGGACTACGGCGCCGGCCCGTCCGTCGCTCGACATCATGCTCGCATCCATCCGAGCTACCCCATCGGCCTGCAGGTAGCTGCCCGTGCCCGCATTCAGCACCGGCTCATCTTCGAGCAGGCGGATAACAGCCTCCACCGCGTCCAGCGCGCCTCCGCCCGCCTGCAGCAATTTCCACCCTGCATCGGCCGCGCGTTCGCATGCGTCCTCGCGCACGGCTCTTTCCTCAGCAGAGATGGCACCGCAGCCACCATGCACAACCAATCCTCGTATCATGCACTCCTCCCAAATCCGAAGCTTATCGCCAGGGTGCGGGAAAAGCCAATCGAAATGAGTGGTGACTGTCCCGAAAATAAAGGCAGAAAGCCAAAAGCGTCGGGGTCGGTATCGGCATCGCAATCGCAGTCGCAATCGGTCTTATGGGCCTACAAAAGCCGATAGTGATTGCGACTGCGATTGCGACCCCGACACCGATCCCGATGATCGCCTTCCAGAGGGAGAATAGCCCTTTCAACCGTCGTCGAGTGCGCCCCCGGCAAAGTCGCATGACATTCTTAAATGGACTGTGTTATGAATGACAGGTAAAGAATGACATGGTTATCCGAATTTCCTATTAAGCGCGATCGAGCCTGGTGAAAAGCAACATGAATGACGAGTGATGGGTACTGAACAGGAACATCCTGGTAGCTCCTCGGCACTCAGTACCTGCAGTAAAGGGGGATGTGATGGCCATTCGTGAAGAGTTAAGCGGAGAGGGGTTGGCGGCGCTGATTGAGAGGGTGTTTCGGCTGCGGGCCTCGGACCGCGCCATGGCGGTGCTGGTTGATTTGCCCGATGGTGTTCGTGGTGACACGCCCGAGTGGAGGGAGCGCCGGGAAATGGC
>JBEKYG010000350.1:0-5882 GCA_049511215.1 Acidobacteriota bacterium
TGGAAGTCCCAGCTGACTCCGCCGTCGTTGCTGACGTCGATACCGCCGTCGTGGCCGATCCAGACGATGCGCGGATCCTTGGGATTGACCCAGATGGCATGATAATCCGTGTGCGACCCAGTCATGCTCGTGAAGCTCTTGCCGCCGTCGAGCGAGATCTGCCCGGGGTTGCCGCCCACGAATATCTTCTGATCGTTGACCGGATCGACACGAATCTGGCTGAAATACATGGGCCGATTATCCGTGTTGCTCATCAACGTCCAGGTTTTTCCGCCGTCGTCCGAGCGATACACGCCGGTTGCGTTCGGAACCAGGGGAGGAGGGTTGCCTCCACCACCCCCACGACCGCCACCGCCGCCACCTCGACCGGCTCCCGCTGCACCACCGGCCGCGCCCGCTGCGCCTGCCGCGCCCGCAGCAGCACCGGCCGCGCCCCCGCGCCCGCCGCCACCACGTGCGGGTCCGCCATCGGCGGACGTGCCGCCGCCAGTGCCGGCACTCGCACCCACCTCGATTTGAGCGTAGATCGTCGTGGGCTTGGCCCTGAAAATAGACATGGCGATGCGGCCGTAGATATTATCCTTGGCCACGGGCCAGCCGTTGCCCGTGATTCTCGTCCACGTCTCGCCGGCGTCGATCGACTTCCACAGGCCGCTGTTCGGACCGCCTCCGTTATAGCCCCACCAGGTACGCTGGCGCGAGTAGGATGCGGCATAGAGGATCTTGGGATTCGACGGATCGATCGCCAGGTCCGTGAAGCCCGTGTTCTCATCGATGTACTTTGCTTTCTTCCAGGTTTTGCCGCCATCAATTGACTTGTAAAGGCCGCGTTCCTGGTTGGGCCCAAACAGATGACCCATGGCGGCGACGAAGACAATGTTTGGGTTGGTCGGATCAACAACGACCCGCCCGATCGACTGCGTGTCGTCAAGACCAAGGTGCTGCCATGTCTGGCCGCCGTCCTTCGTGCCCCAGACGCCGTCGCCGATTGATGAGCTTTGGCGGTTATTCGCCTCGCCCATGCCCACATAAACGACATTCGGATCGCTGGGCGCGATGGCGATATCGCCGATCGACTCATTCGGCATGTTGTCGAACTCCGAGCGCCAGTGATTCCCGCCGTCGGTCGACTTCCAGAGTCCGCCCGTGGCGAAGCCGACGTAGATAATCATCGGATCTTTTTCAGCGCCTTCGATGTCATCGACGCGGCCCATCATCACGGCCGGGCCGATGGACCGGAAGCTGAATCCCCTGAGCAGCGGATCTTGCGAGACATTGGGTGGCGGGCCTTGCGGCGGGCCGCCCCCGCGACCCTGTCCAAGAACGACGCCAGCCAGAACCAGGCAGGCGCCTATCACTGCGAGGGATTGGAGAAAGTGGAAATATCGTGCCCTCATTGCCACATCCTTTCTTCATAAAATTGTGTCGGAGAGTTATTGCTCTTCCTCGGTGGTAACAGGATACCATTGGTTGGGGCTCCAAGCATCGGGAATTATCCGCGATTAAGATACTGCACCCAAAGAGCAGCCATGATGGGACCAGACGTATGCCTATCCGTCAGCGACAGGAACTTGCGCGTTTGACATGATATCCTATAGATGGCTTCACGATTTAGAATCTCGATTTTCCAGACGCGCAAACATGAGCACACGGTCAAATGGCAGAATACCTTGGAGGGAGAGGATCCACGGGGCTCGGAGTGCTGTGCGCCTCATCCGCGGTTTCTTTCCCCTGACGCCCACGGGGTGCCTCCTGTTTGCACTGTCAGCGGTGGCTGTCTGGTTCGAAGGGATCAAGCGCCAGGACTTTGTATATCTCGCGGTGGGTTTCATCGGCGGCCTGGTGGCTCTGCTGATGCTCGTCCTGGTCCTGGTGGCGGCGCCCTTCGTGCATCGGCGCTGCAAGCGAGGAGTGACTCGATCCGGGCTTACGCTCGAGTGCGAATCCGCCCGAGAAACGGGATTCTTGCTGCCGCTGCCGCGCTGGTTGCCCCTCCTTGAATACTCCTGGACCTGGGAGTGTCCTCCAAACGTCGAGATCCGGCCCGGTGTGCACCAGGATCGGCGAAGGGAATTCATTGAGCCGCATCGGCGCGGCATTCATGCGGAGATCCGGCGGCGGATCGTGTTGCGCGACGTTCTGGGCCTGACCTCCCTTGAATGGACGGCCAGGGAATCCACAGAGATTCGGTTTCTGCCGGCGAAAGGTCCTCTGGATCGGACGACATTGCTGGATGGACTCACCGGCGGAGACGAGCTTTCGGACCCGCGGGGCTCGCCCGAAGGGGACCGCGTGGATATGCGGCAGTACACGCCCGGCGACTCGCCCCGGATGATCCTGTGGAAGGTGTATGCCCACTCCCGAAAGCTCCTGGTGCGGGTCCCGGAACGAGCCCTGACGGCCCGCCCGCGGTTTTGCGCCTACTTGGTCTCAGGCGATGGCGACGAACCTGGCGCCGGATTCATGCGAGTTGTGTTGGAACGTGGGTTTTTGGGCGAGAACTGGCGTTTTGGCGCCGATGGAACCCTGGCCTTCACGGGCCGGCTCGACGAAGCCCTAAATCTCCTGATACGCTCTGCCAGCGCATCCCCCGAAGCCGCGCCCGGCCTCCCGGGATTTCTGGAACAAGCCCAGTGGGACGGTTTCTCCGCGTGCCTCGTGGTGCTACCCCCAACCCCAGGCGTCTGGGTCCCGGCAGTGGTATCCTCCCTGGAGAATGCCAGATTGAGGATTCACGCGTTCACGGTGGTGGATGGACTGACGATCGCGAGCCACACGGGCCGTGATTGGAAGAAGTTGCTATACGTGCACAAAGCCGGCGCCGGTGAGCGTGCCTTCGATCTCGCCTGGATGGCTCGCAGTTTTGGACCCTCTCGCTCCCCACTATTCGTCATAGACAGAACCGCCGGAACGGTCATCGGAGATGTCCGAAGTCTGAGCCCGCACAAGAAATCCGCGCAGGGAGGACGCTCATGACGAACTTCCTGTGGAATGCCGCAATCGCGGCAATCTGGGGATTGGCCGCCGCTGCACTCGCATCGGAGCTGTCCACTATAGCAGGTGTCGCCGCCTCCATTCTGGGTGCGGCCGCGGCTGTTTTCGTCGCGCGCAGGGTTGCGGACTCTTCCCTCAGGCTGCCCGTAATCTGGGCCTCGTGCCTGGCTATCTTGGCGGTGATTCTCTTAGGAACCCGCTGGGTAACCGCGGTGAGCCTCGCGTCGGCGCTGCTTGGCCCCAGCGCATCCTTCACCGCGGGCGAATTCGCGCTCTGGCTTGGCGGACCGCTGCTCGTGGTGCTGGTGCTGCGAACTTCCACCCTGCGCTATCGCGCGTTGCTGGGTCTCGAGCTGGCCGCGGCCGCGGCCGTGTGCGCAGGAATTTTCGCGGCGCACAGGGGAGGCTTTATCAACCGGCCCTATGCGCTTGTCGACGGTTTGTGGGCCCAGGGTTATGATCCGGTCCCTGTGTTTCTGGCTTTAGGCGTACTCATTGCAGCCGCCCTTGTGTCCCTGGTGTTTCATCGGGGATCCACCAGGCGCTCGCCCCTGAACCTCGTCCTGTTGCTGGTCCTGATTGCCCTGGTTTTCGTCGTATTCCCGATCGGCAAGCTGAAAGAATTTCCATCACCTCAAGGCGGGGGCTCCAGCCCGTCTTCCGGCAAGGGCAAGGGATCGGGAGGCGAGCAGGAAACGAAAGGGAAAAAGGAAGGCACGGATCGAGGCGGTCAATCAGGAGGCGGGGGTCGAAGCGGGCAATCAGGTGGTGCGGATCATGGCGGCCAATCAGGCGGATCGGGCTCTTCAGGGACCATGGAATCCCTCGACAATCTGCCGTCATCTGCCGACAATCCGCCAATGGCGGTCATCATTTTTCGGGACGATTACGCCACGCCGCTCGGGTACTACTACTTTCGGCAAACGGCATTCAGCCAGTTCAACGGCCGCCGTCTTGTCCAGGACACTTCAGGGTTGGCCGACAAGGACATTCTCGACACGTTCCCAGCGAGAACTACGCAGATCCCAACCGGGGTTGAGCAGGCTGAGTCTGCCGGTAGGGAAGGGAAGCCCGATTTTGAGTTTTTGAGTTACACGGTGGCGCTGCTTGCGAGTCACAATCGACCTTTTTTCTTGGTTAATGGCATATCGGCGGCCCCTAGAGCCAACCCTGACCCCAATAGGTTCCTGAGAGCTTTTGATGCGCGCTCCGCGGTGATTACGAAGAATCTTCCGGGTCTGACGCAGTGCCGGCTCGGCTCCGCGACCTGGGGCCCCGACCTCTGGAAACACTATACCGAGGCCTCAACCGATCCGCGCTACGCCGAGCTGGCCGGCGGCATCGTCAAGATGCTAAAGCCCGAATTCGCGGACATGCCGATTGCCAAGGCTCTCGCCGTCAAAATGTGGCTCGAGAAGAATGGGACTTATAGCCTCCAGTCCGAGCACGAGAAGAGCGAAGACCCGCTCGGAGATTTCCTCTTTGGCGACAGGATCGGCCACTGCGTGTACTTCGCTCATTCCGCTGCCATGCTCATCAGGTCTCTCGGCATTCCTGCGCGCGTGGGTGCCGGCTATGCAGTGGATGCGCGCAACCGGGGTGAAGGATCGACACTCATGATTCGTGGCAAGGATGCACACGCGTGGCCGGAAATCTACCTCGACGGACTCGGGTGGATTCCATTCGACATCGCTCCGGAGAAGTCGCTGGCACCGCCCGAAGAGGCGCCGGACCAGGGTCTGCAGCAGATGCTTGGGGAAATGGTTCGAGAAGGAGCGGGAAATCCCAGGGACGAGCACAAGGCTGCCGCCCGCGGAGATCTGCAGGAGGCCGTGAGACGCCTGCTGAAGCAGCTTATCGTTGCGCTGCCTTTTCTTTTGGTGGCGATCCTGGCACTGGTTTACCTGGTAAAGCTCTACCGCAGACTTGTGCCTTTCTATTGCAGGCCCGCCGGCCTGCCCCGGCTGGCCTTCCGCGCGAGTCTCGACTGCCTGGCCGAAGCAGGCCGATTGCGCGGCTATGGACAAACCCGCGAAGCCTTTGCCAAGTCGGTGGCACCGAAGTGTCCATCATTTCTCAGGCTGACGGAAATTCATCTGGACGGCTCGCTGGGGCGGGGGAGCGGAGCGGTCCAACCCCAGGAGTGCCTGCGGCTCTATCGAGGAGCATCTCGTCAGATTTTGAAGATGATCCCGTGGTGGCGCCGCCCGCTTGCTGCGATGCGCCCGTTCATCTGGCTGAGAGTGAAGTAGAATGTTAATAATCAGTTCATAAACAGGTTGATATTTGGCGGTATTGAGAAGAGAGGAGAACACCATGTCCGTCGGGGTCGGGATCGGAATCGCAGTCGCAATCGCAATCGCAGTCGGTTGTGTAGGTCTGCAAAAGCCGATAGCGACTGCGATTGCGACCCCGATTCCGACCCCGATGATCGCTACCCAAAGCGAACACGACCTCCGTTCTTATCCTGACTTTTGGATTAGACGTCCACCTGACTTATGAATTGATTAGTGTGAAAGGAAAATCTCATGGATTCGAATATGCGGTCGAACGATCTGGAAAAACCCTACAGTGTGATCAAACGCCTCGAAAAGCGCCTGAAACGGGCTATGAAAGGCCGAGACGACGTCATCGACCTGCTGCTTGTCGCGCTGCTCGCCGACGGGCACGTGCTCCTCGAGGATTACCCCGGCTCCGGCAAGACCACCCTGGCCAAAGCCCTCGGCGATGCCGTCATCGATGACTTGGAATTTGACGAAATTCCGGGATTTCGCAGGATTCAGTTCACACCGGACCTGTTGCCGTCGGATATCACGGGTGTCAACGTGTTTGACGCGAATAGCGGCAAGTTCCAGTTTCGACGCGGCCCCATATTCGCCTATCTGGTG
>JBEKYG010000351.1:0-5854 GCA_049511215.1 Acidobacteriota bacterium
TACCTGGCACTCAAGCCCACCTGGCAGTATTTTGGATACAGCCAAACGTTGTTCGGATTAGAGAACTACCAAACCCACATGGTAACTTTCTCTTTGGTTTACACCCGCTAGACCTCTCCAATGGGCCGCGGGCCGCCTCCCCCTCCACGATAGATGGGGGAGGCGCCCGAACCTGCCCCCAATAGTCAACCTGCAAAATGTCAATCTCTCGCAATCAGCAGTCACAGATACTAGTCAGTTCATAAATATGTTGACATTTGGCTGTTCCGAAAATAATGGAGAACACAAAATCCATCGCTATCGGTATCGGGGTCGCAGTCGCAATCGGTCGTTGCGGTCTGCGAAAGCCGATAGCGACTGCGACCCCGATACCGATAGCGATGATCCCCACCCAGAGCGATCACAACCACGATCACGCGCTTTGCGATCGTGACTGTCCTGTCCGCCTCGGCTCAAGTGGGATAGCTGCGATGAGCGTCCAGCCCCTCATTTTTGGATCAAAGGTCTACTTATTTGTGAACTGATTAGTACCACGCAGGCGAGGGAGTCGCCTGTTCCATGAAGCCCAGGACTTCTTGTGCCTGCAGTTGTTACAGTTGATTTGCATCCAGGTCAAGCGTAACCATTTGGAGTCTTTTGTGCCCCTAAAATATCAGCGCCCTTTCTCCGGGAAGAGGAAGGGCGCCGCTCGGGTGTAGGTGGGTATTAAGGGTGGAAAGGAGGTTTGTATGTCGGAACGATTCTCCTTCTTAGGGTTGTAATTTGCTCTATCCGAACATATTAGGATGCAAACCGCATGCCAGCACCCGACAGAATCACCTCACAGTGTTTATCCCGCTTGTTTACAATGGCTTAATCTGAACCCCTGATACTAATAGTGTTTATAAACTAAACATTTGTATGGGTTAATGAACCCAATATGGATGGAATTTCACCCAGTTTTTCGGCCTCTTCAGTACTGCGGAGCGCTGCCAGGATCTCAGACTTCCAGTTACCCGGCCTGTGTGCCTGATCCAAACGGACAACTGCATGCACAGAGGCGACGGAATTCGGGTATAATAAAAAGATCGAAAATGAGGATCATGAAAGAGGTTGTAGCCGACAATCTGATGAGGTGCTTGCGCTCGATCAGCGAGATGGGATGCGAGCTTGAGCAGGCTTCCCTGGATGCAATTGTCACGACCGACGCCAACGGGAGAATTATATCCTGCAGTGCTCCGGCATGTGATCTCTTAGGTCTGTTGCCGGGCGAAGCGGTTGGGCGGCACGTGAGCTTGTTTTATGCCAACGGGATTTCTGAGGCGCGCCGCGTCATGCAGCGGTTGAGAAACGAAGGGAGTCTCAGGGGTTATCTGACTGAGCTGGTCTCCGTCAAAGGGCACAGGATCCCGGTTGCGCTGTCGGCATCTGCGATCAAGAACCGCGCCGGTGAGATCATCGGTACGTTGGGCGTGGCCCACAACCTCAGCGAGCTTCGGAGGCTCGAAGACGAGCTCACCACCAAGAACCGGTTCATGGCCAACATCCTCCATGATTCGGCGGATGCCATCATGACGATGGACCCGGAAGACCTGGTAACTTCCTGGAATCGGGGCGCGGAGGCGATCTTCGGGTACGGCGCCGCCGAGATCGTCGGCAAATCCGTGAGCATTATCGTTCCGCCGGACTTGCGTAAGGCTCAGGAGTTGGCTGACTTGAGGAAGAAGTTTCAGGCGCTCGGCGTGGTCCGCAACTATCAGACCGAACGCCTCACCAAGGATGGCCGGCGCATCCAGGTAATTTTCACCCGCACCGCAATCCGGGATGAAGATGGGAACATCGTAGGAAGCTCTTCGGTGCTCAAGGACGTAACCACGGACCGGAACATGGAGCGCCAGCTTGCGGATGCCGAGCATCTGGCGACTCTCGGCGAACTATCCGCTGGTCTGGCCCACGAGATCAAGAACCCGCTGGCAGGGATCAAGGGAGCCATAGAGGTCATCAAGGATTCGATCCCGGCGAGCGACATTCACCGCGAAATCCTCGGCGATGTGCTGCATGAGGTTAATCGAATCGACAAGATTGTGCGCGATCTGTTGAACTATGCCAAGCCGAAGCCTCCATCACACTCCGACATCGATCTTGCCGAGATGGCCCAGCGCATCGTGGCGATGGTGGAAAATTCAGCCAAAAACGATGCTCTTTTCATTCGGCTGCACAAAATCACTGCCATTCCTGGGTTCACGGGCGACGAAACTCAGTTGGAGCAGGTGCTGCTTAATCTGCTCTTGAACGCGCAGAAAGCAATGTCGGCCGGAGGGACCATTGACGTCAGACTCTCACACAATCCAGGGGAAGGAATCGTGCGCTTTGAGGTTGAGGACTACGGACCCGGGATTAGCGAAGAGGTTCGCAAAAAGCTATTCCAGCCTTTTTTCACCACTCGCACCGACGGTACTGGATTGGGGCTGGCAACCTGCCTGAAAAACGTGCAATATCATGGGGGTTCCATCGAGGTACATAGTGAAGTAGGACGCGGGGCGAGATTCGTGGTAACATTGCCGCTCTTTTCGCACCTCTAGGATATATGCCGAAGGAAACGATCCTGGTTGTCGATGACGAGCGCCTGGTGCGCTGGTCTCTGCAGCAAAAACTTGAACAATGGGGCTATCACGTAAGTCTGGCCGAAGATGGCGCAACCGCCCTCGGGCGCGTCCAATTGGATAACCCGGACCTGATTACGCTCGACGTAAAGCTCCCGGATATGACCGGCATTGAGGTGCTCTCGGAGTTGCGCAAGCGCAATATCCAGGTGCCGGTCATCCTGATCACGGCATTCGGCGTGGTGGATGATGCCGTTCGCAGCCTCAAGCTCGGCGCCTACGACTTCATTGAAAAGCCGATCAACTTCGAGAAGCTTGAGAATTCACTCCGCAACGCATTCGAGACGCGCCGTCTGCGCACGGAGGTCGCACACACCCACGAGATTCAGCGCAGCGAGTTCAGCGTCGAGCACATCATCGGCATGTCAGATCACATCAAGGAAGTCCTGGAGCTGATCAGGAAGCTCGCAGCCAGTGAAGCCTCGACGATTCTCATCCAGGGGGAAAGCGGCACCGGCAAGGACCTCGTCGCGCATGCCATCCATTTTGAGTCGTCTCGCCGGGATCGTCCCTTTTACGCTATCAACTGCGCGGCCATTCCCGAAAACTTGATGGAATCCGAGCTATTCGGCCACGAGAAAGGGGCTTTTACGGACGCCCGCACGCAAAAGCGGGGCATGTTTGAGATGGCGGACGGCGGCACGATTTTCCTCGACGAGATTAGTGAAATGAATCTGGGAATGCAGGCCAAACTGCTGCGCGTCCTGGAAGGTCAATCGTTCAGGAGGGTCGGAGGCGTTAAGAACATCACGGTCGACGTCCGGGTAATCGTCGCCTCGAACCGGAACTTAGAGGAAGGGGTGCGCTCCTCTCGATTCCGTCAGGACCTTTATTTTCGCCTGGCCATCATACCCGTGATGCTGCTGCCGCTAAGGGAGCACAAGGTGGACATCCCGCCTTTGCTGGACCACTTTATGCGCTTTTACAATCAGAAATTCCATAAAAACATCCAAGGCCTCACCAAGGAAGCCGAGGACCTGTTGATGAATTACGACTGGCCCGGGAACGTCCGTGAACTTCGTAACGCCATCGAGAGGGTGATGATTCTCGCTGAAGGCAATCGTGTAGCCGCCAAGTACCTCCCGATTCGCATCTCAGAGGGCGGAATCCTGCCCATCCCCATGAGTGAGGGCTCGGAAGACGGGAGCATCCGTCTTCCTCAGGGAGGAACCTCGCTGTTCGAGGTGGAACGTGAGTTGGTCCGCCAGGCCTTGGTCCAGTCGCGCGGCAATAAGACGACCGCGGCAAAACTGCTGCGCATCACCCGCGACACCCTGCGCTACAAAGTCAAGAAGTACCAGCTCGAATAAACCCAGATTCCGAAGTTACCAATCAGTTCATAAGTAGGTTGAAATTTGGCGGCATCAAAAAGAGAGGAGAACACTATATCCATCGGTATCGGGATCGGGGTCGCAATCGCAGTCGCAATCGGCTGTATGGGTCTGCAAAAGCCGACTGCGATTGCGACCCCGATTCCGATACCGATGATCGCCACCCAAAGCAAACACGACCTCCGTCCAGATCCTCATTTTTTGATCAAATGTCCACCTATTTATGAACTGATTAGTAACCCTGAAAACATACTGCTTGGCTCACCGGGGATCTCTCTCCCGCGAAGACGCGAAAAGGCCTCTTCCCTTCGCGTTCTTCGCGGCTTCGCGTGAGGTGTCACAGGATGAGATGAATGCTTCCTGCTAATCGGCTCCTTAGGCCCGAAGCGCCGCGTGTCTCCGCATGCAGCGAAGAAAGTAGGGGCGCATCACCTGCTCCATCGTGAAAATCCAGCGCTGGTAGGCATACCTATCCCGCGCATCGGATGCGAGGTAAAGCGTGTCTTCAGGATGAGGCAGAACGCTGAAATGGATGTTGGGAGCCATTCCAATGGGCAGGTGGTGCGAGCGGCTAGCTTGGTAGACATGACGAAAAACGCGGATCATTTCTGATGAATCCGGCGGTGCTTCGTCCTCCATGTCTGTCCCCCGCAAGGGTCTGAAAATGCGGACCAGGGGTACCGCTCCCACGCCTGCAAGATAGTCAACCGCACGAAGGGTATCCTCGATAGGCTCAATGCCTGCGATGATTTCCCCCGAGACTCTTCCCTTCCCCATCAGACGCACGCAATATTCGAGCGCCTCAAAAACGTGCTTCCGTCCCGGAAACGGGGATGTGTCCGGCGCGTAACGATCAAAATAATCTTTGTTGAAAAACTCCAGGCAAAAGCTGAATTGATCGGCGCCCAGGGACCGCGCCTGATCATAAAGTCCCAGGTCAGCTTCGGGTGGAAACTGCACCCCCACGAGAATCCCCACCTTTTGCTTGAGAGCCTTCAGGTAAGGGAAGAGCCGTGTTAGACCGCCTGCATCTTGATATCCTCCACAAAGGAGTGCAAACGTGATGCCGGATTCTTTCTGCGCTGCAGAGACAGTTTCGACAATGTCCTCGACACTCGTTTTCTCAATACCTGCCGCTTCCCGCCTCTCCAGCCGACAGGACTGGCGATCAAGTGCATGCTCGCCAACACCGCGGCGAATAGGTTCACCAAGGTCGATCGACAAGAAGGTCCCATTCAGCATCCCGATCTGAAACATCGGGATTCCGCTCGTGGTGCAGAGATCGCACCAATCTGGCTTAGGAGCGAGCTTGACGTGATAGCTGAGGTCGTGCCGTTCATCGAATAGGCGATACTCGCCCTGTGCGCTCAGCAGGTGATAAGGGGTTCTCTCGACAAATTTCTCGTTCACGGGTGCATTCACCCAGAGCTCCCTCAACTCCCCAGGAAGGATCAATTCCAGCCCGCTCGCCAAGTGCCCAGGCCTGCCGCAGACAGGCCTTCCTTCCTCTTGTATGCGGCAGGTTCGGCCAATCCGCACCCCGTGGCAAAGCAACTCGATCTTTAGCTCCGCGGGATTGAGTCGCCGGCCGGCCATGGAATCGATATCCGCCTTATTGGTCATCGATGAAGACATGAAACAACCTCCATACTAAGGGTCTGTTACGAAATAAGTGGCGCACTTTGGCGCGAGCGCCGGGCGGGCAGATGCAAGGCGCCGCGACGCAGGCGATGCCGGTGTGCATCGTCGAGGAGCGGCAACGCCGCAGATGCCCGTCCGCCGCCGCGCCCCTTCGGGCTGCGGCCCTCAGGCCCGCTGGCGTCGTTGCTCGCTCCTTACATACCGCAGCGGGTATGCTCGTCGCTCGCGCCTAGCCAGCGG
>JBEKYG010000352.1:0-5827 GCA_049511215.1 Acidobacteriota bacterium
CATAGATCCAAGTTGGGTGCTGCGGTTTAGTCCAATACATTTTTAGCCCACCGTCGCGGCACTGAACTTTCCGTTTTGTTCCAAGATCGTGCGCCGCGCCGCCGGGCTAAAAATGCTCTGCACTATGTCGTTCGCGACATAGTAGTCAGCGTATGAAAGTGCGGGTTGAGATTCAAAGCATCTCCGAAGCGATGAATGAAGGTGACGGCGCCGCAGCGGGCCTGACGGTTTGACGCAGGAATGCGCGGACGACCGCATTCTTGCCTGGATCAGGAACACGTGGGCGCCGAATCGTCGCCAAACTCAAAGTCAAAACATCAGGGCGCACCTTATCGTACTGGGCGAGTTATCCTTCGCACGACCTTGCCG
This sequence comes from Acidobacteriota bacterium, assembly GCA_049511215.1. Lineage (GTDB taxonomy): Bacteria > Acidobacteriota > UBA6911 > UBA6911 > UBA6911 > JAFNAG01. The sequence continues at coordinate 370 of JBEKYG010000352.1, forward strand.
GAGTCCTGCTATTTTCCCCCATGGTGATGGCAAGGTAGCAGGACCGGCGGCGAGATTGGGAATATCCACCTTTTTTGCCGGGGGAATCTAGGCAGATACGAGAAGGGATGTGGGAAAAAGGAGACTGTTCCGAAAACATCCGTCTCCGCAGATGTCGTGGTCGTGATCGTGATCGTGATCGGCATTTTAAAGACAACAAGGGCCGATCACGATCACGATCACGACCACGATCACGAGCCAGACTGCGAATCTGGAGAAGTAGACTATCATTTTCATGCGTCGTCGGGCGCGCCCCGGGGCATGGGCTACTGTCTCCAATTTCGTCGGAGGTCAGAGCATGGCATCGGCCACCAGCAGCAACATGATCAACAGGGCGTAGAGATTGATGGAACGAAAAACCGGCAGGAAGGATCGGGCTCCACGGTATCCTCGCATCAATCCCGATGCCTTCCACGCGAGCCAGAAGCTGGTGGCAATAAGGCCCAGGGTCACCCAGGGAGATGAGGTGAGAAAATAGATCGGCAGCAACAAGCTTGAAGCGGAGGTCGCAAGCATCCAGATGAAGGTCAGGCTGGCCAACTGGCGCGCGCCGAAGATCTTGGTGAGCGAAGGCAGGCCGGCCCTCTCGTAATCCTCTCCGAATTTGAAGAGCAGGAGCCAGAAGTGAGGGACCTGCCAGATGAAAAAGAAGAAGGCCAGCGCAAACACCTTCGGGTCCAGAGGACTCCCTCCCCCCGCGGTCCAACCTATAACCGGGGGCAAAGCACCGATCAACGCGCCGGGAACGACCGCAAAAGCGGAGATTCGTTTCAGGTAGGTATAAACCCCGTTGTACCAGACGACGGCAAATAGGCCCAGGAGCGCAGCGGTGAGATTGTGCACCCACCAGAGGAGCGAGAATCCGCCGATGACAAGAAGCACAGCAATGGCGAATACGGCCGCAGGACAGAGATCGCCCGCTGGAATCGGGCGGCGGCGCGTTCGTTCCATCCGGGCATCGATGTCGCGGTCCTGGAACTGGTTCATCGAAGAAGCGCCCATGGCAAGGAGGAGGACGCCCAAGGACGCCGTGGCAATACCTGAATTTACAGTTCGGCAGAAAACCACATATCCGGTTGCCGCGGATAAGGTAGAAAGGAAAGCAATCGGGAACTTCGTGAGAGTCGCAAGCACACATAACCGCCAGGACGCCAGGACGCCAGGACTCTTGGCGTCCTGGCGTCCTGGCGTCCTGGCGGTTGCTGTCAGCGGATGGCAAATAAGCGGGCTGTTCCCGGTTGTCATCGCAGCCTCTTGATGAAATCTATGACTTGGTTCAACTCCGCTTCCGATAGCTGAACAGGAGGCATAGCCGGTGGATAACCCTTCACGATCTCTGCTTTAGGATCCCGAATCGCTCTCGCGAGGCGTGTATTGTCCACGGTAACCTCGCGCTCGCCGCCGTTCGAATCCTTGACCGTTTCTTTCTGCCCATAAAGGCCCTTGAAAGTCGGTCCGACCATGACGCTGCCGTCGATGGAATGACAGGTCAGGCAGGATTTTTCATTGAGGAGCGACATTGCGGGGTTGCCGGATAGAGTCGCCGCCGCGGCCGCTACCTTCACCGGTCCCGGAAGCGGAGCGTCTTCGTCCCCGAAATACCAGGCCTCGAAGTCGGACACCGGCACGACCACGACCTTGGAAAGCATGTTCGCGTGGTTAACGCCGCAGATCACGGTGCACTCAATATCGAAGCTCCCCAGCCGGGTCGGAATAAACCAGGTGTAGTTCTGCTTTCCGGGAACGACGTCCTCTTTGATGCGGAAGGCGGGGATGTAGAAACCATGAATCACGTCGAGCGAACGGAGTTCCATCTTCGCAGGCTTGTTGAGCGCCAGGAACAGTTGTGTCGTCTGCTTCCCGTTGGGGTACGTGAACGACCAGGCCCACTGGCGGGCCGTGACGGTGATGACCATGGCGTCACGCGGAACGCTGCGCTCATAATCGAAGTTGGTCCATCCAAAGTAAAACATGGCCAGAAACAAAATCGTCGGGATAACCGTCCAGACGATTTCGAGCCAGGTGTTCCCCTCGATGTCTTCTCCCTTTGGATGTCTTTTCCGGTTGTATTTGATGACGAAGTACACCATCAGGAAAGTGATGAGGATCAGGAAGGCCACGCAGAGTGCGAAGATAAAAAGGAAAACCGCATCAACTTTTCCGCCTGCGCTCGATGCTTGCTGGAAGAATGGCATGGCATCTCACCTGTACGAAAGATCAAGGAAAATCAGGCCAATGAACAGGGTAAGCACGGCCAGCGTCATGAAGACCAGCGCCTTCAAGAACGGCCTCTCGTACTTCAGGTGCATAAAATAGAAGAAGACCAGCCCTGCCTTGAGCGGGGTCAGCGTGAGTAAGGCCGGCACGGACAAGGCTTCGTGATAGGCCGTGCTGACAAAGACCAGGACGGCGGTGAGAAAAAGCAGCAGCAACCAGACCTTGACGAAAGTCCTGTAAGGAACGATGTGGCCGTGCTCTTCTGCGTGTTCCATTTCATGCTCCATCAAGCCGCGAGATACAGGAGCGGCAGGAGAAAGATCCAGATCACATCCACCAGGTGCCAGTAAAGTCCTGCATTCTCGAGTTTGGTGAAGTCGGCGCTGGTAATCTTCTCTCTGCGCACGAAGTCCAGTATCACAGACAAAACAACCACTCCAGCCAGCACATGCAGGCCGTGGAGCCCGGTCATGCAATAGTAAAGCCCATAAAAGATCTTCTCCCCATCGGGGAATTTGGCTAACGCCGGCCCGTTGGGGTAAATCCCATGACGGATCTCCGCGCTCCACTCGATATACTTGTCGACCAGAAACATGAAGGCGAAGGCGATCGTGGTTCCCAAGCAGATCATGGCCAGCTTCTTGTTGCCCTTCTGGATCGCCGAGACTGCCACGGCCACCGTCAGGCTGCTCGTGAGCAGGATGACGGTGTTGGCAACGCCGATGAAAGTGTTGAGATGTTGGCCGCCGTTGTGAAAATCCAGCGGGTATTTTGCCCGATAGGCCGAATAGAGAAGGAACAGTCCACCGAAAAGCAGGATCTCCGTGAACAGGAAAAGCCACATCCCGAGCTTGGCTCCCTGATAGTCCTTGTGGACCGCATGGGGGTGGGCCGGTGCACTGCTCACTTGGGGGCCTCCGGGTTGAAGATATAAGGTCGATCCCTGATCGTTGGAATCTCCTCGAAATTCTCGAGCGGCGGCGGCGATGGAGTCTGCCACTCAAGGGTCACACCTCCCCATGGATTCTGCCCGGCCTTTTTCCCATTAAAGAGTGCCACCAGAAGGTTGGCGAAAAACATGATCAGGCCGGCCGCAAGGATAAAGCTGCCTATCGATGCGATGACATGACCGGTATGAAATTGGGGCAGATGCGTGAAGTATCTCCGGGGCATGCCCATATACCCAAGAACCAACATGCCGCCATAAAGCATGTTGAATCCGATGAAGATGGGGAACCATGAGATTGTGGCCCACCTCTCGTTGTACATCTTGCCGAACATTTTGGGAAACCAGTAGAGCAGAGCGGCGAAGAAGCCCATGCCGGTGCCGCCGAACATGACATAGTGGAAGTGGCCGACGATCCAGTAGGTGTCATGGAGGTGTGCATTGACGTTGAGAGCGCCCTGCATCAGCCCGGTCAGCCCGCCGATGGAGAAGAGGAACACGAATGTGAGGGCAAAGACCATGGGCGGCCGGAGTTCGATGGCCCCCTTGTAGAGTGTCGCAGTCCAATTGAAGACTTTGATAGCGCTTGGAACGGCCACGAGAAAGGTGAAGAGCGAGAACATGATGTTGGCGGCATTCCCCATGCCGCTGGTAAACATGTGGTGCCCCCAAACGAGAGATCCCAGCGCCGCGATGCCGACAGAGGAATATGCGATCGCCTTATAGCCGAAGATCGTCCTGTGGGCAAAGGTGGGGATGATCTCCGTGATGGCTCCCATGGCCGGCAGGATCATGACGTAGACTGCCGGGTGGGAGTAGATCCAGAAAAGATGTTGATAGAGGAGCGGATCGCCTCCCTTAGCCGGGTCAAAAACGCCGATACCAAACAAGCGCTCTGCGATCACCAGAAGTAAGGTGATTCCTATGATGGGGGTTGCGAGCACCTGAACCCACGCCGTTGCGTAGAGAGCCCAGACGAAGAGCGGCATGCGATGCCAGCTCATTCCGGGCGCTCGCATGCGGTGCACGGTGGTCACAAAATTAATGCCCGTCAAAATGGAAGAGAACCCCAGGAGGAACACCCCGAAAACCCCCAACGGGATGTTGGTTCCCGTCCGCAGGCTGAAAGGCACATAAAACGTCCATCCCGTATCCGGCGGGCCTTTGCCGGTGAAAAGCGACGAAATCACGACCACTGCACCCGTGATAAAGAAGTACCACGACAGCAGGTTCAAACGTGGAAAGGCCACGTCGCGGGCGCCAATCATAATCGGCAGGCAGAAGTTGCCGAAGACGGCTGACGCACCCGGGAGCACGAACATGAAGATCATGATAACGCCGTGCACCGTGAAGAACGCGTTGTAGACCGCCGGTGAGAAGAGGGGGTGATCGACGGTGAGCTGCTCGATCCTCATGAGGACGCCGATTGTCATCGCAACAAGAAATAGGGAAACCATGCTGGCAAGGTAGAGAATGCCGATCCTCTTGTGATCCGTGGAAAGAACCCACGCCGGGATTCCCCTGCGGCCGCCCGAGTCCAGGAAGCTTCGGTACGCAGGAGCCTCACCCTGAGCTAAAGTAGTCATGCTCACAACCTCGTTTTCTCTTTGTTTCTCCGAGTTCCGCCCTTCAGGAGGAAAATCACAAAACCCGCGGCGAGGACCAGAACAGCTGCTCCCATTACGCGGGTTGTATTCAGCACATATCGCCGGCCTTGAGAATCGTAGCTGTAGCAGAAGTCCAGGACACGCGAAATGCTCGGCCGCACGCGGCCGCTTGCAGCCTCTTGGACCGCCATCTGGATATCCGCGGGGAGGAAGCTGATGCCGTACAGATACCGGCTCACAATGCCCTTGGGAGTGAGCACGATGATCGCGCCCGGATGGACGAAACCGTTCGCCGCCGCCTTGAAGTTGAAGCCGACCGAATCGGTTACTGCCTTCGTGGCCTGCGCACTCCCGGTCAGGAAACGCCAGTCGGCCGGTAAAAACGGCCGGTTCATCTGTTTCAAATAGTTGATCCGCTTCTGATGCGCCACCTCGGGCGTGTCGCTCGGATCAAAACTAACCGTGATGACCCGGAAATCCCTGCCCGGCTCCAGCACCAGCCCGTTGAGGGCGTCCACGAGCGCGTTAAGAAGCGGAGAACAAATCCCGGTGCAGGTAAAGTAATTGAGGGTGAGAATCGTTGGTTTGTCGATCAACTGGCGCAAGGCAATATCCTTCCCGTCTTCATCTTTGAGAACAGCATCAAGCG
>JBEKYG010000353.1:0-5808 GCA_049511215.1 Acidobacteriota bacterium
CGCGCTGCACCTTCAGGAATGTCGGGTACATGTCCTGGGTTCCGTGCGACACAAAGTTCATCATCGTCATCAAAGCCACCAGATAGAAGAAGAGCTTGCGATGACCCGCCGCCATGTGCCAGGTCACATCGGCCATGAACAGCACGACCGCGGCGACGGCGAAAATGCCGGCAGCCCGCGGAATTGCAGCCACACTCCCGGCCGATGCGGTGGATGCGATGAGGGGGAACAGGTTCATGAAACCGAGAGTGTAGTCAAGCAACACGATGGCAGCCGCTCCGATCAGATAAATCCACGTGTGTGACCGGACGGATTGCCACAGGGCGCTCCAATCCTTGCGCCGCGAGCGCTCCCATACCGCGGATTCCTTGACCCTGCGGCGGATGAACCATGCCAACAGCGCCGGCAGCCCGCCGAGGAAAAACATCGCGCGCCATCCGAAATGCGGCAGGACGAAATAATATGCGCAGGAGGCGAGCAGATACCCGACTGCGTAGCCTTCCTGGAGAACGCCCGACAGGATCCCGCGCCAGCGCGACGGCACCGCTTCCATTGCCAAAGACGCCCCGACGCCCCACTCCCCTCCCATGCCGATGCCGAAAAGCGCCCGCAGGACGAGAAACGTGGCATAGTTCGGCGCCAGCCCGGAGGCTATTTCGACGATGGAATAGAAGACTACGTCGACCATCAGCGGGATGCGGCGTCCATAGCGATCTGCCATCAGCCCGAAAAGGAATGCGCCCGCGGGCCTAAAGGCGAGGGTCACCATGAGTGTAAGGGCTATGTCGGCATTGTTGCGGTTGAAGTCTTTGCCGATCTCCGTCAGGACCATAACCACAACGAAGAAATCGAACGCGTCAAGGGTCCAGCCGAGAAAGGAAGCCATCAGGGCGTTGTACTGATCGTGTTTGCTGATCAAGATCGGTTCTGATCCAGGAGTAAGAATAGGAGGCATGACTTTGGGGCCTCAGCAAAATGTCAGATGATCGTTCAGGGAGACAAGCCGCCGCGTTTCTTGGACGACCCATTGTAATCGAACTCGGCCTCACACTCTAGCTCGCATTTCTCCCCGGAATTCCACCAGGGCGGCGGATCCGGGCTTGTCTCAGGGTCTGTCACGAAATAAGTGGCGCACTTCGGCGCGAGCGCCGGGCGGGCAGATGCAAGGCGCCGCGACGCAGGCGATGCCCATGTGCATCGTCGAGGAGCAGCAACGCCGCAGATGCCCGCCCGCCGCCGCGCCCCTTCGGGCTGCGGCCCGCAGGCCTGCAGCAAAGTGCACCACTTATTTCGTGACAGACCCTAAGGGGCTGCGCTCCATCGCGCGCATCCCTAACGAAACCTGATAAGCAATGCGGGCTCCTAGCGAATCGACCCCGCTGTGCCCTTGAGGACCGGCAACTCGACGAAAGAGGAATGTTCCGCGTCGTGGTACAGAGTCTGCTGAGCCGTGATCATCTTTGTGGTCCGGCCGAGTTCTTCGCCTGTGTTCAGGTTGCGATCGAATTTCGGGAAGGCGCTGGATGCAATCTCGACGCGGATCCGATGGCCCGGGAGAAACGCCTGGCAGGTATGCCACATGTTAATCTCGTAGCGATAGATATTGCCCGGTTCAATAGGAGAAGGTTTGTCCATTCCCTCGCGAAACCGGGCGCGGGCCAGCCCATCGTTCAGGCGCTGGGCAAATCCGTTCGGCCAGACGTCAATCAGCATCGCCGTGAAGTCGGTGTCCGTCGCTGAAGAGGCGGCGTAAACTTCGGCGCGCAAGGGACCGCAGACGCTGGTTTCGGTCTTGAGTTCCTCGCTCGTGAAAACCAGGACATCGCTACGCCGTTCTACAGGCCGGTAATCATCGGGACCGCCCAGTTGGGCAAAAGAAGGCTCGGTCAGAAAGGGCGCCGGATTCGCCGGGTCGTAGATATAATGATCGGCCGGCTCCCGGGCTGGCGCTGAAGTCGAAAGCGTGCCGTCGCCATTCAGGGTGTTTGCCTTGCCACCGCCGTGAAGATAGTACTTCGTCGGCTCCGTGCCGGGAGGCGGCCAGTCCGTTGCGGTGGTCCATTCGTTCTTGCCCATGAGGAACAGGCGCGCCGGAGGCTCTGACATAACCCCGTTCGCAATGCCCTTGAGCCAATAGTCAAACCACCGCAGTTGCGTCCCCTCGAGATCGATGATCGCGGTAGACCCGAACTCTACTGCCCCGATGTGCGAAGTCGAGTTGATTGCGTGCGGCCAGGGCCCGATGAGCATCTTTTGGCTGTTGCGGATCTCCTCGGTTGCGCCCTGTCCGCGCATTCCGGCGAAATTCATGGGAGTGGCGAGCAGTGCGTCATCGTACCAGCCGGAGATGTGGAACACGGGGACGCGCACCTTGGCGTACTTGTTCTGATAGCGGAACGGCTCCCACCATTCGTCGAGCTTCGAGTGTGCGACGAGATCCTTCCAATACTGATTCGGGCGGCCCGCTGTCTCGTCCATCGTGTATAAAGGCAGGTGCCAATTGAGCTGCCCCCAGTCGACGGCGTTCATGTTCTGCAACACGTGGCCCGCGATGTAGTGATACCAGCTGGCAGTGGTCGGCGAGGGCAAGCCGCCAGGGCTGGAGATGTTCATGTCCGCGAATGGATCCGTCATGGTTACCATCACGATCATCGTGGTCAAGTGAGGTGGCTGCTGGACCGCGGCGAGCCATTGGTTGTAGCCGACATAGGAGGCACCGATGGTCCCGACTTTCCCGCTCGACCAGGACTGGCGCGAGCACCACTCAATCGCGTCGTACCCATCCAAGCCCTCATCCCTGAACGGACGAAACACACCGTCGGAGTCTCCGCGTCCGCGGTCGTCCATCGCCACATAAACGTAATCGTGGGAAGCAAAATACCGGCCCGCCCGCAGGGGCCCGGCACCGTTCTTGTTGTAGGGGGTCCGGGTCAGAATTACCGGGAAGCGCCCTTCCTTTGCCGGGCGGTAGACGTCCGCGGAGAGCGTGACCTTGTCGCGCATGGGCACGCGCACATTAAATTCGATCCGGATTGTGTTCCCCGGAGTGGCGTCGGTTTGCGCCAGAGATCCAACAGAAGTTGTGAACATGAAGATGGCGAACCAGGTGAATCGAGAAGTCAGCATGCGTCCTCCCTTCCTTGGTAGGTTACGCGCGGTCGCGTTGGGAGTTCTAAATTTCCCGCCCGGCCAAAAAGAGTCCCTACACCGGAATTTCATACAGTCTATACTTCTTATATATTTCGCCGCCTATTTCCTTTTCAAACTTGTTGATCAAATCATTATCTTCGAGATTCCAGCTGAGTTCGCACCACTCATATCTGCCGCGCGCTCTTCGTGCGGTTTCATAAAATATTTCGGCAATGAGGCCCGTTTTCCTGAATTCAGGGAGACAACCGCCGACAAGGGACCTGCAGCCCTTTATTTTCCCCTTGTGCCTTAAGAACTTGATGATTCCCCAGAGGTTCATTTTTCCATTGAGCTTCTTCAGCACTTCGTTAACATTCGGAACCGTAAGCGCGACTCCGGCTGGCTTTCCGTCCAGCTCAGCGATTATGATCAATTCGGGGTCATAGAAGGGCTTCATGCTCTCGGCAGTCAGATTCATCTCCTCGTCCGTCATAGGCACGAAACCCCAGTTCTTCTCCCAGGCGCAATTGTAAATGGTCTTTACAATCTCGACATCTTTCTTGAAGTTCTTTGGATCAATGGGCCGGAGTTTAAAAGGAGACCTTTTCCTCGCCCTCTGCATAATTTTTTCAATTCTTGCAGGTATATCGGAATTTACCATTTTCAGAAAAGCATAAAGGTCCTTTGCCTTTTTAAAACCATATCGTTCCGAGAGCCTGAGATAATATTCGGGATTGTAAGGCATCATGATAGCCGGGTCTTTATCAAAGCCCTCGAGCAGAAAGCCATATTCATCGTTTGAACTTGGGCTTGCAGGTCCCCGAACAAAGGTACAGCCTCTTGCTTTGCACCAGGATCTTGCCGCATTAAACAGCGCCTCGGCAGTTTCGTAATCCTCTATGGTCTCGAAAAAGCCAAAAAAACCGGCCTTCTCCCCATGGACTTTATCGTGATGTTCATCTCGAATTGCAGCGATTCTTCCTGCAATCCTTCCGTTCGTGAGTGCAATATAGAGTTCTCTTTGGGCATGATTCCAGAACGGATGTTTCCCGGGAGTTATCAATTTCTCGACTTCCTTTTTCAAGGGCGGAACCCAGTGCGGATAGTTTTGGTAAATTGTCCAGGGCAGGTCTATAAACTCCGCAAGCTCTTTATTGGTTTCGACTTTTCTTACTTCGGTCGCCATAGGAATTACCTCCTGTGATTCGAGATTCGAGATTTTAGAATTTCGAATCTCGAATCTCGAATTTAAGTAAAGATCAATACTCTTGGCGCCTTGGAGTCTTGGAGTCTTGGCGATAAAACTCCTTTCCGCCTGGCAAAGGATCAAACGACGATGTTGATGAGTTTTTTGGGAACGATAATCACCTTTCGGATCGACGCTCCTTCGAGGTGTTTCCTGACCTTGGCGTCGGCCAGCGCGGACAGTTCCAGCTCCTCTCTGGTGGCGGAAATCGAAACCACAACCCGGCTGCGCAGACGGCCATTGATCTGAATCGGCAGCTCGACCGTATCTTCACGGGTGTACTTTTCATCGAAGGCCGGCCAGGGCTCGTAGGCCAAGGACTTTGTGTGCCCGAGCGCTTGCCAGAGTTCCTCCGCGAGATGCGGCGCGAGTGGGGAGAGCAGGAGCACGAAGGTCTCCATGCAGGAGTTCGGACGGTTCTCCTGGCTCGTGAAGAAATTGACAAATTCCATCAGGCGGCTGATCGCCGTATTGAAACGCAGCTCGGCCATGTCTTCCGTAACCGCGCGAATCGTCCGGTGCAGGACGCGAAGCTGTTCGGCCGTGGCGTCGGCCCCGGGATGGTCTCCGGAGCGAATCCTGGAATTGAGCTGTAGCTCATCGGGGGTCTCCTCGACGATCATTCGCCAGGCGCGATTAAGAAACCGGCTGATCCCTTCCACACCTTGCATGCTCCAGGGTTTGGTGGTTTCGAGCGGGCCCATAAACATCTCGTAGAGCCGCGTGGTGTCCGCGCCATATTGCTGCAGCGGGACGTCCACTGGAATGACGTTTCCCCGCGCCTTGGACATCTTTTCCACCTCGCCGGCAAGCTCCTCGCCGGTCTCGGCGTGAACGGCTTTGCCCTCGCCGAACTTGATGCCCGTGTAGGGTACGATTCTGCCTTCCTTGGTGCGGTAGGTGATGGATAGGATCATTCCCTGGTTGATCAGGCGCTGGAAAGGCTCGAGCGTCGACACATAACCGCGATCGAAGAGAACCTTGTGCCAGAATCTCGCGTACAGCAGATGCAATACAGCATGCTCCGCACCGCCGACGTAGAGGTCGACCGGCATCCAGTAGCGCTCCTTTTCGGGATCCCAGGCCGAGCTGCCGTTCTTCGGGTCGCAAAAGCGCAGGTAGTACCAGCAGGAACCTGCCCACTGCGGCATGGTGTTGGTTTCGCGGTGGAGCACCCGGCCGTTCTGATGCACTCGAATCCACTCGACTGCCTTCTCGAGTGGGCCGCCGGGCCGCCCCGTTGGCTTGAAATCCTCGAGCTCAGGAATCAGCACCGGAAGTTCATTTTCCGGAACCGCCTTCGTGAGTCCGGTTGGTTTTCCCTCGGCGTCGACCTCGTGCAGGATCGGGATAGGCTCACCCCAGTAGCGCTGCCGGCTGAAGAGCCAATCGCGCAGTTTGTATTTCACGGCCGCGCGGCCGAGGCCCGCTCC
>JBEKYG010000354.1:0-5801 GCA_049511215.1 Acidobacteriota bacterium
GTCTCGCTATCGTGGTATCAACTGTTTGCTCGTGACTTCGCAGGTGCGCTGGCATCCAGCGAGGAGGCAATAAACCTGGATCGCGCTAATCTGGCCGCCGAAACGAATCATGCTCACGCGTTGCTCTTCCTCGATCGCGCGCAAGAGGCCGAGGCGATTTACCTCCAACATCGTGGCGAGAAGGTGTTCGCCGGCTCAGATGAAAAATGGGAGCAGGCGATTCTGACCGATTTTGACGATCTCGAGAAAGCAGAGATCACTCACCCGGGGATCGCGCGACTACGGGTAATATTGAAACCGCCGTCAAAATAGAACCGATTCGCCTCGCGATCCCCAAACAGAAAGAACGAGCCAACATGAATGAGCCGCTTCTCAGCCCGAAGCTAAACGATGGGGGGTATTTCATCTGCCGCGGTGAGCATCAGTACGGACCGTACACCCTCGCGAACATCCGACAGTTCGTCACCCAGGGCTCGATCCTTTACTCGGACTATCTCTGGGCCCAAGGCATGCCCAACCAGATCACCGTTCAAAATTTCCTGCAAGCGACTGCTCTCCCGGCCGAGCCCCCACCTGCTCTACCGGCTCCTAATCTCCCTGCCGGCGTCCCACACCAGGCACCAACGCCATCCGCAATGCTGAGCGCCTCGCCTGCGGCGCCGGCCGCCGGCAATGCGCTGACCTGGCCGTTCCATCAAAAAAAGTGGATCGCGAGCCTCTGGATACCTTTCCTGTGGTGGTTCCTTCCTGTCTTTCCGATCGGTACCTTCGCCGGCTTGGGTTGGATGCTGGATGCCATCGAGCGCCGCGCACACAGCGCTTCGAGTCTGCTCCCACGGAGCCGCGACATTGGCCGCATGTTTCTGGGGGGCCTGGTTCTCGTGGCCATGTACACCCTCTACTTCATCATCCCTTTACTTTTGATCGGTGCAATTTTCTCCTGGACATGGGCGGATATTCAGTTGCGTTTCTTGATTTGGATCTATCACTGGCTGGTAAGCGCGGTACAGCACACCCCTCACGAAGAGTTTGCGGCGTTTGTGTTGGGCCAAGAACGCAGCTACTTGTTCAGCGAGTTCGCTCCCATCGTTTTCCTGCTGCTTGCCACTCCGTTATTTGTCGTGGGGATGGTTCGCTATTCGCTCACGAGGAAGGCCGGAAGTTTTTTTAGAATTTTCTCCAATCTGGCTCTCCTGTTCCGCCATTTGGCCGGGGTTTTGTGGTTCATGATTCTTTCCCTCCTCTCCTACGTGGCTTTAGGAGCCGCGATCGGCCTGCTTGCTCTGACCGGCGTGGGACTGGTGCTTGCAGTTTTGCTCGTGAGCGCCGAATTCTGGGTTTTGGCCTACCTCGCCCGTAACCTGGCTTTCATGATATCAAAGAACAAGAGGCTCGCCAGGATCGCATAGCGGTACGGACAAGATTCCGGATATGCCTCCCTCAGTTGCTGCACGATCCAGGGTCCGGCTGGGTGTTCCGTGACATTGAAACGGATAATTCCGGATGCTCTCCACCCCCAACCGGTGCTATTCTACCCCTAGCACGAAAAGCGAACTACTATCAATCTATCGGTGAACGTCGATGAATGAGGTGACCGGCATTGAACCTTCGGCGCTATGAACCCAGGCCCATTGATACCTCGCGCGTCGTTCTCACCGGCGAAATCCAACGGCTGACCGAACTGCTGGCACGAAACGTCCACGAGATCTGGGCGCGCGGGCGCATGGCCGAGGGATGGTCTTACGGCCCGCAGCGAAACGACACGTTGAAAGAGCACCCGTGCCTGGTGCCTTACGAACAAGTTCCAGAGTCAGAGAAAGAATATGATCGCAGTACGGCGATGGAAACGGTCAAAGCCGTCATCGCCTTGGGCTACAAAATTCAGCGTGAGGAAGCCGGGTGAAAAAGAGCGTTTGATCAGGAAATCCGTGAGCAACGGCAGCGCAGCTCATTGACTGAATCGGGGTAGGGCACAAGGGAAATGGACAAGTCAGCCTCACCGGCAGAGGAGAGATCGGCCAAGTCTGTGCGATCTTTGCCATCTGTCCCGGAGACTATCGACGACATGGACGACTCCCGGGACATGCCCGCGGGTCAGCCGCTGCGCGCGATCCTGGAGCACTGCCAAGAGATTATCTATCGTGAATTCTCGAAGGCGGATCGTGAGGCGCTCGTAAAGCAGCGCAGCTATCGCGGTCGAGCCGTACGAACTGCTTATCTGGGATCCACAGCGGTGATCCTGGCCATTGCACAACTTGCGTTTCCGCCCAAGTCGACGCCCATTTTGTTGTGGTTCCCCGAGTACTTCCTGAAGTACTTCCTGCCTGCCTGTGAAATGTTGACGGCCGGCTTTGCCGTATTGATTATTCTTTTGGGAATCGGAACCTACTTGAAGGAGCAGTGGCTGCTGGCGCGCTATCGGGCGGAGCGTCTGAGACTCCTCAAATTCAAATTTCTCCTGGAACCAGCCATGTGGTCTGCCGACGACGCTGCGATCGAGCTTTGCAGGGGCGACCTTTGCGATCAAGTCCAGGAAATCAGCAACTCCAGATTTCCTGCTCTCGAGAGCTGGATTGCCGAAGGCACGGTGCCGTGCGTCCTGAAAGCTCCGGCACCCGGGTTGAGCGCGCAAGCCCTCGAGGAGCTGGTTGCTTATTACCGGCGCAAGCGGCTCAACTTCCAAGCTGACTACCTTGCCGGTGCGACCACACGTGCGTTCAAGAAAGACTCTCGCACGCGCCTGGTCCCGCCCGTCTTATTCTTCGGCAGCGTCGCGTTTGTGCTGGCTCATTTTGGGGTTGAAGTGAGCGCGGGGCTGGAAGTATGGGCCCGTCTGTTGATTCTGATGGCCGCCGCTTTGCCGGCTCTCGGAGCGGGTTTCCGCATCTATCGATCAGCCAACGAATTTGCGCGCAATGCCAGCAGGTTTGAGGCCAATCATAATGCGCTGAGAATCCTCTCCGAAAGACTGCGACACGCAAAGGACAGCATGTCGGCCTTCCGGGAGATGGGCTTTTGCGAGCAGGTGCTCGAGGCGGATCACCGTGAATGGCAGAGGCTCATGGTTGAGGCGGAGTGGTTCGGCTAACGCCGGGCCGCGGGAGCATGCCTGTGAGCGCATTGAGGATTTTCTTCTCTTCACGTGGGGATGTCGGCGAAGAGCGCCTGCTGGCGCAGCAAGTAGTGGAGCGCTTGCAGGCCGAGTTCGCTGCCTTTCTCCGGATTGAATCCGTTTTCTGGGAGCACGAGCCGTTGCGGGCAACCGCGAACTTCCAGGAACAGATTCCTCTTCCCGCCCAATCGGACATCGTCGTTTTCATCTTCTGGGCCCGGTTGGGAACGCGGCTGCCTGCGAACATCACGGACCCGACGGGAGCCGGTTCGCCTCGGGCACGGAATTCGAGTTCGAAAACGCCGTCAGCGCGCATTGCCAACGAGGTGTGCCGGATCTGCTTGTCTATCGCAAGTCCTCTGAGCCGGTTGCCGTGCTGGACAAACGCGTGATGGAGCGGCTGGCGCAGAAGGAAGCCCTGGATCATTTTTCGAAAAATGGTTCCAGGGCGCGGACGGTTCGCTCACGGCAGCCTTTCACAATTTCGAAAATCCCGCGCAATTCGAAGAATTGCTCGAGCGCCATCTGCGCAAACTCATTCAGGGGCGCATTCCTGCACTTTCCGCTGCGGCCATTGCCGAGCCGGTGGTGCCGCTCTGGACCCGGTGGATAGATATCTGAGATGGTAGCTGAGCCACCCCTCGGAGGCGAGACCTGATCATTAAGATTGCAGCTTGTTTAGACTATCCACAGGTCAGTGTCAAGGCCAGCGCTTCGGCCGGCCTGACCAAGAGGGTGCATGTACGTGCGTTGAGGCATGCCTTCGCGACTCATCTTCTGGAATCCGGCGCTAACATCCGCGTCATCCAGATCCTGCTTGGCCATCGCAGCCTGCGCACCACGGCCCGTTACACACACGTTTCCAGCGAAACCATTTGTTCCACATCCAGCCCACTCCACCTGCTGCCGAAGACGGTAGAGGAGATCCAGAAACTCAAGAGCGCAGAGCCGGTTCATTCCTAAAGCCCGATTGGCGGGAAGGCAGCGGTCTATGGGCAGGCCTGGACTTGAGATTGCCGACATCTTTCGTCTCCACGCCCCGACCAATCTCCTTTTATTCGGCGAGTTGCGGCGACGCGTTTCATTCTCCCTGCTGCATATTAGTGCTGTTGGGAACATTAGGGAACAATTGAGAGTGGCGAACAGGCCGGGACGGCCGAGCGCACATCCGGTTTGGGCGGAGTACTTCTACCTTCGAATGTAAACTCTGTGTTGCCATCGTCACGGCCTTGCTTACCGCGACGGCTTGTATATCGATTTGAACGCATACAGGTCTTACTTTGTATCGTTTTGATTGTGCCGTGGTTAGCCTATCGGCACGGGAAAAAAGTTGGCGCACAAGCGGGATACATTCAGGGACTGAAGGAAGCACAGCAAACAGAGACCAAACGATAATCGAATTTAATTCCGTGGAGCGCGTGGTGCGTTCAGCCTCTTTGCCCGCTCTCGAAGAATGCCTTCACATACCAAACGCGGTTTTCGTTCGAGCTTTCAGCAAGTAAGTCACGATCCAGGCATTGATCCCAACCGAGAGCAGGTGCCAAAACAGGTTGCCTTCGGATTCGACAATTAAAAATATGGAATGCACGATTGTCACGCCCGCCACAACGACGGCGAGAATGAGTCCCCATTTTCGAAGCCTCAACAAGCCATAGACCAGGAAAATAAAAACCGCCGTCAATGAAAACATGGCGAGCATCCCCATGCTTGTGTCGTTCACCCATTTTCGCTGCCCCTCACCGATCACAGGTATGAGCTCGGCGATCAAACTGAACAAAGGGTTGTCCGTCCCCGAGGCCATCGACGAAAAAAGGATCACAAAAACGATGGCCAAAGTGCCCGTCATGCACGCCCAGAACAGCGCATAGATTGCCAGAATGGTCACACCGGCCGGGCGTTGCCGTTTCGCCGCTACCGGCGGAGCTCCATATCCTGGTGCGCCCGGGGATGCGAAGTTGGGCGGCAGCTTTGTCGGCCCCGGCGGCGTCGGGGAGGCCGTGCTGATCGACGGGACCGGATTTGTGGGGTTTGCTGCTGGGACCTCAGCGATTGGCTTTCCGCATACAGTACAGAATCGACAATCAGGTTTGACGGGACTACCACACATGGCACAGAACATGATTGCAACCTCACGCTACGGGATTTGTATTCCAAGCTGAGTAATGACCGATGGAATGTTGTCAATGGCGGTGATGCGCCAGTGAAACCCGACACGCTGCATTCGCAAACTCACCAGCACCGGGCTGCCGCCTGACCGCTGGCCGACCTCGATGTCGAGACCGGCCGTTTTTCCGGAAATCGCCACCGTACGCACGCCTAGGTATACCAATTGGCTTCTGGCCAGGTCGTGCAGCACTTTGGAAATACTGGACGTAACTTGGCTCATGGTGGCATTGTCCGTTACCCACGATGGCAAGGACTGGATATTCCCGGTCACAACGAGTTGCTCGACGGATTGTGAAAGCTGCGGCAGGTAAACGCGCTTACCGCCGTCAATGAGCATCTTGTAGATTGTGGGGTGATCCACATGATGGTTCTGGATGTAGAAATCTACGAACTGGTCGATCCCGCTGTCCAGCACGGATTGCACGTCAACGTATTTGTCGAATGACGCCAAATCCTGCGCCATGTACGCCTGGCGTGCGTCATCAATGGATCGGCCAGGATCGGGAACGTAAAGTAAGAGAAA
>JBEKYG010000355.1:0-5769 GCA_049511215.1 Acidobacteriota bacterium
TCAGGTTGATCCCGTGCAGGATCGCGTTCCCTTCAACTTTGGCATGTAGATTTATGATTTCGAGCATCGTTCCTCTGAATTGGAAATGCGCCCCACCTCTCGCCTTTGGCAAGCAGCAGGCGTTTCGATTTTTTCTCCCTTAGTACACGATTCCATAAATACGGTGACGTATTTCTTAGGACGCGGATAAACGCGGATGAACGCGGATTTCGCAAAAACGATCTGCGTTCATCCGCGTCCAGAAAAATACGTCGCCGTTTTTATGAACCACGGTACATAGGTTCAGGTTGCGAGATGCCGCCTGATCGGAATGTTTCCTCGTTGCCGGGTTATCCGACGCTCCCCTCCAAACTCACACCAAGCAACTTCTGGGCTTCCACCGCAAACTCCATCGGCAGCTCCCGGAATACCTCCTTGCAGAAGCCGTTCACGATCATCGAGACCGCAGCCTCCGAGTCGATGCCGCGCTGCTGGCAGTAGAAAATCTGGTCCTCACCGATCTTCGAGGTAGAGGCCTCGTGTTCCATCTGCGCCGTCGGGTTCTTCACTTCAATATAGGGAAAAGTGTGGGCGCCGCATTTGTCGCCGAGCAGAAGCGAATCGCACCGTGAGTAGTTCCGGGCATTGGTGGCTCCCTTGAGGATCTTGACCATGCCGCGATATGTGTTCTGGCCGTGTCCGGCGGAGATGCCCTTCGCAACAATCGTGCTCCGCGTGTTCTTGCCGATGTGAATCATCTTGGTGCCGGTATCGGCCTGCTGATAGTTGTTGGTCAGCGCGACTGAATAGAACTCGCCGATGGAATTCTCCCCCATCAGGATGCAGCTCGGATACTTCCAGGTGATCGCGGAGCCGGTCTCAACCTGAGTCCAGGAAATCCTCGAGTTCACCCCCTGGCACTTTCCCCGCTTGGTAACGAAGTTGTAGATTCCTCCCTTGCCTTGCTTGTCGCCGGGATACCAGTTCTGCACGGTCGCGTACTTGATGCGCGCATCATCCAGCGCGACCAGCTCCACAACCGCCGCATGGAGCTGGTTTTCGTCGCGCATCGGAGCGGTACAGCCCTCGAGATAGCTGACGTAGGCGCCTTCCTCCGCAATGATCAAAGTGCGCTCGAACTGGCCGGTCGCCTTGGCGTTGATGCGGAAGTAGGTTGACAACTCCATCGGACAGCGCACACCCTTGGGGACGTAACAGAAAGAACCGTCGGTGAAAACCGCTGAGTTCAGGGTCGCGAAGAAGTTGTCCGTGTAGGGAACCACCGAACCGAGATACTTTTGCACAAGATCAGGGTGATTTTGCACGGCGTCCGAGAAGGAGCAGAAAATGATTCCGAGGCCGGCAAGCTTTTCCTTAAACGTAGTTGCCACCGAAACGCTGTCGAATACGGCATCGACCGCCACGCCTGCGAGCAACTCCCGCTCCTTCAAAGGAATGCCCAGCTTTTCGTAGGTCTCCAGCAACTGCGGATCCACTTCGTCGAGGCTCTTCGGCTTCTCCGTGCCCTTGGGGGCTGAATAGTAACTGATAGCCTGGTAATTGATCGGCGGATAGTGAACGTTGGCCCAATCGGGATCCGTCATGGTCAACCAGTGCCGGTAGGCCTGCAAACGCCACTCGAGCATAAATTCCGGCTCGCCCTTTTTGGCTGAGATCAGGCGGATGACGTCCTCGTTCAGCCCACAAGGCACGGTATCGGACTCGATCTCAGTCACGAAGCCGTACTTGTACTCCTGGCTGGCAAGCGCGTTGATGTTCTCAGTGGTACTGCTCATTGAACTTCTCCCAAGATCAAACCGTGATCCCTTCCGTCAGAGAACCTGAAACTGGCGCGTTCGGGCCGAGCCCGTGAGATTCACCAAATGCCGGCCAAGAGGCTGAGTCATCTCCGCGAGTGTAATCTTCTCCAGCGCTTGCTGGATCGCCTGGTTGATGAGGTGCCAGTTGGTTCTAACCGGACATCCCGTCTCGAGGCCGCAGTCGCCATGAATTCTGTCGGTGCATTCGGTCACTGCGATCGGCCCTTCCAGTGCGCGGATGATCTCTGACACCGTGATCTGTTCCGGCTTTCGAGCCAAACCATAGCCGCCTTTGATCCCCCGGTGCGACTCGAGCAAACCATCCTTTGCCAATAGCTTCAAGATCTTGCTGACCACAGGCAAAGGCAGCCTCGCCTCCTGGGCAAGGTCCCGCGCGTTCGAGGTGGCATTGCCTTGGCCTGCGAGGTGGGTCAGAATGACAATCCCGTAGTCTGCCAGCTTGGTAACTCTAAGCATAAGCTACTCTCACCGTTATACAGTACTAAACTAGTCTTAGATCCAACAGCAGTATAAGAGCCCCCGGCCCGGTTGTCAACAATGCGGGGGTGTCGTCAGCAGTTTCGGAACTGTCGTATCCCCAGGCGGCTCAAATCAGCCGCTGCTTGCGTGCCAGAACCAGAAGCTGGGCATTGGCCGCCAAAACTTTACGAACGGCGTCCTGATACTTCCGCCCCGCCTCCACTCGCCTCCGGACTTCCTCGACCAGATGCTTCGGGATGTGCTGGACATGCTTCTTGCCATCGACCATGAAGGTCAGGGACCAGAGCGGGTGTCCCTCCCCTTCGGCACAGTGGCAGTTCGGCTTTCCGCAGCGCGAATGACGAATGGATAGGGAACCCGGGAGAAGTTCGTCCGGGATCTGAAACTGGCGGATCAACTCGTACTTGCGTTGACGGATTCGAGCCGCCTCTTGTCCTTTCAGTTGAGTTTTCATACTTGATGTATTATTACATCTAGATACAGTAAGAAGTAAAGCCTAAAAATGAATGCGAAAATAGGAGAGATTTGGCGAATCAAACTGGAGGGATCAAAAACGGCGAATCAGTCAGGTGTCGGCGTGACGACCACTACCGATGTTCCGAAACTGCTGTGCACGATAGTTGGCCCACCAAGGGCCTTATTTCAAAGAATCCGGGAGAGTATCATTGGGCGGTTATGCTGCGCGAACGCGAATTCTTTGGAGACCAGGAACTTATTCTTATTTACATGGCAAAGCGCCTGAAGGAGGCGCGCGCCGTCGAGGATGCCCTCAATGCCGCCGAGCTTGACTACGCCGTCGTACCGGAGCACTACACCGGCGGAGTCTTTTTTACATCTCAAAGGGTGGGAGCGTTCTTTTATGTCAGTCCGCCTTCTGTGACGCGAGCGCGTGCATTCCTTCTGGCGCAGGGTTTCATACCCAGAGAGGAATCCGCGCGGGGCGCCGCTCTGGACCAGGAGGAATAGGCGCCGGACCCGAATAAGTTCCTGGATCGCGAAAAGACCCCGTCAAAAGTTTACCTGAGCCCTTTTTTGAACCCTCATTTGTGACTTATCTCCAGGTTTATCGGTAGATTACCTGGGTCCGGCACCGATCACTCCGACGTGGCCGCCCGGATTGATGGCACCAGCGTCCAGTTCAAGTCGTTGACCGATCCGGCAACGTCCGTGCTGGAACAGAACTACGAATACGATCTGGTCTCCGCCGACAAACTGCTTCAGAAATACCTCGACCGGTCGGTGACCGTGTTGACCAAGGACAGCTCGCGGTACTCCGGCAGCCTGCTCCGCCACTTTTTCCCGCCGCCACCGCACGACATCCACTAACATCAAACGGGCAATGAAGTATTTGGTCTCTTTCGCCAGGCCTAACTCGCGGTAGCAGGTCAGCCCGTCTACCGACGATACCGTCGGGATGTAGGGATCCTGGGTTGCCCCGATCGCGCTGCCGCCAAGCGACTCATCGAACAGCAGTCCGATATCGGTCAACACCAGCGTGTCCGGATCGAGGAGTACGAGCCGTTCACATGCCTCCGAGACATAGCAGGCAATACCGATTCGGGAATAAGTCAGCACGGGAACACGCCCCCACGTTGGCAGCCACGTCGCGCCACCGTAATAGGGCGCCGCAAGGACTCTTCCTGGCCTGAGATTCCCGATTCGTCCTCTGCCAATGACGGGCCCGCTGGAGCTGTGCGGAGATTGCAATTTGCTTTACGCCGCCGGGCGCAGAATATCACGTAGATCCGGGGGCACCGTACTTATTTCGCTCGGACAGCCTGATAGGAAACCATGGATTGAAACTGCGGGCGGCATCCCGCAGGGGCGCGGCGGCGGCCGGGCATCCGCGGCGTTGCCGCTCCTCGACGATGTCACCACATCGCCTGCGTCGCGTCGCCTCGCATCTGCCCGGCGTTCCTGCCAAAAAATGAACAGAATTTTGCGCGAAGCCTTAAAGATGAGAGGCGCGAGCTATGGCAGCCGCGAAAGATCGGAAGTCTTCCAGTCTGGTAGTCAGGATGCTGAATACCATGGACCAGTTGATTTTCTGGTAGGCATGAACGGCTATGTTTCTGAATCCTACGGCTCGTTTCATGCGAGTAGCGAGATCCCCGGAAATCACTCCGAGCCGTTCCAATTGCTCAAATGCTTCTGCCATGGTGGAGGGTGCGGCGAGATCAGAATCGGCGATAATATGGGAGGCGAGATCGACGCTAACCTGAACAGCACGCTCCAAATTGATGCAGATAATATCCTGGAGATCCCAATCGTCCAGCAATGAAGCTATCGATTCAGGTGTCTTATCCTTGAGACGCTGGACGCATCGCCTCAGCGTTTCGAGCTTCGCGCTGATGATTTCCTTATCCATTGAGGAATCGCTCCCTGCGTTCTCTGAGAATGCGGTAGTGGTAGGGCATCACATCGGCTTCCAGAAACAGCATGCGCGAGATGATCTTCGCATAAAGCAGCTTGTCCGCGTTCTGGACCACAACCCCCGTCGATAACGCATTCCTCAGGATGGGTCCGGCATCGGCCAGCAGATCAACCAGATCGACTTCGCGATTGGTAGCGGAGGAAAATGCCTCAATTAATGCTAGCCGCATGTCGGGAGAGAGCGCTTGGGTTCCGGCAACTGCAATGTCTACGTCACTGCTGGATTCCGAGGAGCTAGACGCTCGTGAACCGAACAGCAGGCACAGGTGTATTTCCGGATGGAGCCGCAGGACGGCGCGAAGTTTGTCGTCTAGAGATCGCATGGCCACATTCTAGGAGATCGAAGCTTCCTTTTCCAGTTTGGTATTAAAATCGGGGACACCCATTAAGAGGGCTTTGTCGGGCTACTGGGTGGATTGGCGTCCAGATCTCGATCAATTCGCGCTTCTGCCGGAAGGCGAAAATGTCGAGATCTAGCACCGTGGACTCTCGACCGGACGGGCTCCTAGTTGATCGGGCCGCCTTTCTCCGTCTGCGGGACGCCGTCGGCCATCCATTTGGGCGCGGGTGTCCCCTTCAGGTAGTGATCGAAGAACTGCTTCATTCGGATCTGAAAGTCCTTCTGGTTTTCCTCTCACGCGACGGACTTTTTTTTGAATTTGGCCACCGAGTCCGCAAGGAAGAGCTTGATCAGCGCCTGATAGGGAATATCGGTTTCTGAACTGATGGCGCGAAGATTATTCAAAAGCGCGGAAGGAAGCCGGATTGAAATCACCTGGGTTGGGGGGACCTCCGGGAGCTTAAGGCCGAGGTCTTCATACTTCAACGGCTTTGACCGATCAATCATGCCGGAAGTATCCGCCGCATCATAATCCGAGATCACGCGGAAAGCCTTTGACCTTCCGGTCTTGTTCTTATTCCTCTTCATAGATCCTCCGCTCCTTTCGTGAAGCAGACCTGGCTGTGATCACCCGAACACGCACCCCCCTCAGCGTGAACCCCACCGTCAATACCCGGTTTTCCAGGCTCCTGCCAT
>JBEKYG010000356.1:0-5766 GCA_049511215.1 Acidobacteriota bacterium
ATCCTGACCCAAACCATCCGGATCAATTTCTACCCCAATTCGGCTAACCCATATGAACCGGCGCGCGACGACCTCAACAACCCGGTTGCCGGGAAACTTTACGACCCGAACGTTGACGCTACCCTTGAACGTGTGGCGCGCTTGGCCGGCCAGTTCGCGCGGGCGGTCATTGTCATCGAGGGCCACTGCGATTCGAGCCTGAAGGGCCGCGCCAACGTCGAAGCCGTGCGCCAGCTCAGCCTCGACCGGGCGGAGGCCATCAAGCGTGCATTGATCGACAAGTTCAAGTTTGATCCCAACAAGTTCAGTGTGGTCGGGAAAGGCTCGGATGTTCCTGCCGATCCAAACGACCCCAACAACCAGGCGCTGAACCGCAGGGTGGAGATCGGCGTTTATCCGCCAGAACAGAAATAGTTATGAGTACGGAGTACTGAGTGAACGACTCGTCACTCAGCATTCCCAGCATAGCATGCATTTGCAGGAGGAATCAGCATGAGCTTTTTCAGAAGTACCGCGATAGCGGCAGCTTTTGCTTTCGCTGTATTGACTGGAGGTTGTGGTTCATCGCCGTCTCCCTCCAAAGCGCCCGTATTTATCAAGCCCGCCAACCAGGATGCCATCGAACGGCTGATGCAACCCGCGACTGCCGCGACCCGCCAGGAAGGGATCGCGGCGGCCATCCTGCTCGACACTTCGGGCAGCATGAAAGACGCTGTGCAGGGTGCGGACAGAAAGCCGAAGCCCAAGATCAAGGTGGCTCAGGACGCTCTGCTCAACCTTCTCCAGCAGTTCAGCGCGTTCGGGCAGAAGCACCCCGAAACAAAGCTTCTGGTAGGCATTTATGATTTCAGCGCGCGTAAGGGCCAGCCGTCTTGCCGGGAGGTCGTCCGGCTCGGCCCCCTCGATCTCGCCGCCGCTCAGGGCGCCATCAAGAATATCCAACCCGAAGGTGCCACGCCCATCGGCGACGCCATGATCACCGCCAAGCGCGATCTCGACGCCACCGGGTTCTCGCATCGCCACATTCTGGTGATCACCGACGGTGAAAATAACATCGGCTACCTGCCGGGGGATGTAACCAAGGTGATCGCAGGAGAACCCGACTCGGGCCGCGCAGCGATTTATTTTATTGCTTTCGATATCGGCGCCGAGGTTTTCGATCCGGTTAAAGATGCGGGGGGACTCGTCCTGGCAGCCGAAAGCGAGCAGCAGCTGGCAGACACACTTGATTTCATCCTGACGGGGAAAATTCTGGTCGAGCAGCCGCCGAGCCCAACACCGATGCAGCATCCTCCCATAGGTATCCGTAAATAGAATTTTGGATTTGGGAATGCGGATTTTGAACTCCAGTCGAGGGGAAAGAAATCCACTGTCAGACCGTGTGAAAAAACTTAGCCCCAAGCAAAATCTAACGCCAAGACGCTAAGAAATTCGAGATTCGAGATTCGAGATTTTAGAAATTCGAATCTCGAATTTAGGTTTGATATTTTTGGAGCCTTGGAGTCTTGGCGGTAAGAAATCCTTTCCGCCTGCCAAAGCTAAAATCCGCAATCCAATATCCAAAACTACTTTTTCCGGAAACGCTCGCTGTGCCCCCTGCTGACAGGCTCATGTTCGTTCGGGTTTTCCCTTGACTATTCTTGACCGATCGGTAAAGTTGTCGGTTCTGCATTGATGGAGGATGGTATGGGGGGAGGGCGCGAAGCGATTGTGACGGCTGCGATTGAGATTTTTGCCCGCAAGGGCTATGCCGGCGCCTCGACGCGCGAGATCTGTGCGGGCGCCGGCGTGACCAAGCCGGTTCTCTACTACCATTTCCGCGGCAAAGAGCATCTCTACCGGGAGTTGATGATCGACTCCTTCGGCAGCCACCAGAAGCAGTTGCTGAGCGCGTCGCAGAGCCGCGGCACATTGCGGGAACGGCTTGTGCGCATGGTTCAAACCGACTTTCAGGCAACCAAGGAAAATCCGATGCGCACGAAGTTCATCTTGCGCATGATTTTCTCGCCCGGCGAACAGCACCCGCTCTTCGATTACGTTAAGGAAATGGAGAAGCAGCGGCGTTTGATCGCCGGTGTGCTGCAGGGGGGGATCGATGCCGGAACCATGCGTGGGAATGCCCGCGATCTGGCTACGTCACTGATGGGGATGCAGCTCATCGCTACGCTGGAGTACCTGTTTACGGGCCGGGCCACGATCACGCGCCGCCGCGCGGAAAAGTGCGTCGACCTGCTGCTGCAAGGCTGTGCGGCTCCATGAAGGCTTATACCGATCGGTATAGTAAAAAAGAGGAATCGGGATATGAAACTGGTTTTGCGTTTTTTCACCTCGGCCATTCTGGCTGCTCTTGGCTCCTCGATGGCGCTCGGGCAGTCTCCGCCGGCAACCCTCACGCTGTCCGATGCCGTCCGGCTTGCGCTGGAGCGCAACCCCGAGGTTCTGGTTGCGCGCGAGCAGCTGGAGGAGCTGAAAGGAAAGATCACCGAAGTGCGTGCCGACGCTTACCCACAGGTGACCTTGCAGGGATATGGATTACGTCTGAGGGATCCCAGCATCCTCAACAGTGCCAGTTTCGACAAGCTCCCGGACGAATTCCGGTCGGCACTGGTGCCCACGAGCGCCAACCTGTTTGACGTCGGACTGACGGTTACGCAGCCCCTTTATACCGCGGGGAAAGTCGGCACTGCCATCAAGCTGGCCGTGGAGGGACAGCGCGAGAAGGAAGCGGCGCTCGAGGCAGTGCGCCAGCGTGTCGCGTTCAGAGTTTTTCAGGCTTTCCACGATCTATTGCTGGCGCAGGCCAATCTGGAAGTGGTGCGCGAGACCTACTGGCAACGGGAAAAACATCTCGAGCAGGTGCGCAGCCGTTTTGCACTCGGAGTCGCTACTGAAACCGATGTCCTGCGATCCCAGGTCAATCTGGCCAACACCGAGCCGGAGCGCATCCGTGCGGAGAACACCCTTCGTCTTGCGCGGGCCACCCTTAACAATCTGATCGTTGCCGACCTCGACGCTCCAACTCAGATCGAGGGCAATCTGGCGTATCGTCCCTGGGCTCTGCCTCCGGCAGCCGAGCTCCAGGCACAGGCACTCGAGGTCAGGCCGGAAATTCTGGTCGCCAGGCGTCTGGTTCAGGAGGCCCGATTGCTCGGATCACTCGCCCGCGCGGATAACAAGCTGAGGGTGGACATGGAGGGCCGCTACGGCTATAACATCCGGGACCCCAAGAACCTGTTCAATCAGGATTTTAACCGCTGGAATATCACCTTCAACTTCAAGCTCCCGTTTTACGACGGAGGGCGCAAGGCTGGCCAGGTAGTGCAGGCCGATTCGAGACGCCGCGCAGCGGAGCAAAACCTGGCGCAACTCGAGAACAACGTCAAGCTCGAGATCAAGGCGGCCTCTGACGATCTGCAGTCGTCGGCGGAGGCCATCGCGGCCGCGCGTCTCAACGTATCTCAGGCCGAGAAAGTGCTCGAGATGATGCAGGCGAACTATCAGTACGGTGCGGCGACCACCCTGGATGTTTTCGATTCGCAGACGGCGCTCACCGTCGCGCGCAATGCCGAGATCAATGCAACCTATCAATACCAAGTGGCCAAAGGCCGGCTGAGGCTGGCGGCCGGGATGCCCATCCTGGATGGGGAGGAGAAACGGCAATGACAAAACGCGCAGCTAAGGGCCTGTCAAAGAATAACGTTTGCACTTTGGCGCGAGCGCCGGGCGGGCAGATACCAGGCGCCGCGACGCAGGCGATGCCAGTGCGCATCGTCGAGGAGCGGCAACGCCGCAGATGCCCACCCACCGCCGCGCCCTTACGGGCTGCGGCCCGCAAGCCCGCTGGTTGCGTTGCTCGCTCCTTACATACCACACCGGGTATGCTCGTCGCTCGCGCCTTGCCAGCGGGCCTGGGGGCCGCAGCAAAGTGCCAACGTTATTCTTTGACGGGCCCTAAGGTCTTCTTGCTCATCTTCATGGCAGCAACCCAGTGGCGCTGCGGCAGCAATGGGAAAGCGGTGGGCGCGAACAGTCCTGGTCCTGAGCCGGCAGCGGAGTTGGCGGTTAAGGTGGCACCGGTTTCGGTCATGGATTGGCCCGTCACGATTCCAATTTCCGGGAGCCTGCGTTCCCAGTTTAACGTGGAAATAAGGACCGAGGTTGCGGGCAAACTGATTGCTACTTATTTCGAAGAAGGCGATACGGTGCGCAAAGACCAGTTGCTGGCCGAGATCGATACCATCAACTACCGGCTGGCCTACGATCAGGCCGCGGCGGTGCTCGCCGTGGCCCAGGCCGGGCTGGATCGAATTCAGGTTACCTTGGATCATGCGCGGCTCGAGCAGGAGCGGGCGGATAACCTGCTGCGCACCGGGGGAATCACGGAAAAGGACCATCAGGCGGCTGTCACAGGCGTGAAAGAGGCTGAGACCCAGGCCCGGCTGTCCCAAGCGCAGATCGAGCAGGCGCGCATCGCTGTGACCATCGCCGAGAAGGCGCTCAAGGATTGTCGTATCCTTGCTCCCGCCGACGGCCAGGTACGCAGGAAGCAGCTCGACAAGGGGTCGCTGCTGACAGCGGGGTCGCCCATCTACAGCCTGGTTGACAATGCCCGGCTGGAACTCGAGTGTCTGGTACCGTCCTATCAACTGTCCGGTGTCATTCCGGGGCACCGGGCCGCGTTCACGACGCCGACCTGGGGTGAGCGCCGCTTCGAAGGAAGCGTGTCGACCATCAACCCCATGGTCGAATCCGACAACCGTTCCATCAAGGTCATCGTTAAGATCACGAACCCCGGAGGAGAGCTGCGGAGCGGCATGTTTGCCCGCGGCGAGATCGAGGTACGCGTGGCGAGCAAAGCCATCGTGATCCCGCGCTCGGCCCTGGTGGTTGAACAGGAGCAGGCAACCGCGGGAAGCGTTTTCGTAGTCTCCGGAGGACGCGCGCTCCGCCGCCCGGTCCAGGTGGGGGGAATCCGGCAGGATCTGCTCTGGATTCAGCGGGGATTGGCGGAGGGCGATCAGGTGGTCGTCGACATTGGGCCATCCCTGAAGGATGGCGCAGCCGTGCGTGTGGTACCTGACCGTACCGCCGGGGGGCAATGACCCATGCTACTTTCGGATCTGTCAATCAAGCAACCGGTTTTTGCCACCATGCTCATGGTCGGTCTCGTCGTGCTGGGTATCTTCTCCTACAAGGAATTGTCCACCGATTTGTTCCCCAAAGTGGATCTTCCGGTGGTCAGCATTCGCACGCTCTATCCCGGAGTTTCCCCGGAGACCGTGGAGACCGAAGTCACAAAGCGCATCGAGGAGGCCATCAACCCAATCGAGGGCGTGCGCCACATTTCCTCGACTACTTCGGAGGGGTTTTCGAGTGTTGTCGCCCTATTTGAGCTGGGCACGAACATCTATTCCGCCGAGCAGGATGTGCGCAGCAAGGTGAGCGCGCTCCGCCGGGATTTCCCGACAGGTGTGGAAGAGCCGGTCATCGAGCGCCTGGATCCGGCGGATCTTCCCATACTCTCGCTCTCGGTCACCTCGGAGCGGCTCTCACCCAAGCAGCTCACTTCGCTGGTTGAGAAGATCATCAGCAAGCGCCTTGAGAACATCGAGGGTGTGGGTTCACTGACGATCGTGGGCGGACAACGGCGCGAAATCCAGATCCTGCTCGATCCGGACCGCATGAAGAGCTACAACCTCACCGTGCCGGACGTTGTGGTTGCGCTGCGCCGGGAGAATCTCGAAGTGCCTGCCGGAAAAATCGAAC
>JBEKYG010000357.1:0-5756 GCA_049511215.1 Acidobacteriota bacterium
TCCCGCACCACACCAACTGGCGCGTTAGCCGATCTCTTTGTCCCTGCCTTAACCATTCCGCATAGATCGGCGTCCTTGCCGAGGCCCTCAGTCCCATCTCCCTTCGCTCTTCAGCGCTGCACAGGTCTTGAAACCCTTGAATTTTGCCGCCGCTCGGTGTAAAGGTAATGCAATGCAGTCAGGCTTACCGCTAATGGCAGTTCTGAACATTAAGAGGAGGTCTAAATGTCGGATACCGAAAGGAATCTTGGAATCAAGAAAATGATGGATGCTTGCGACAGAGATCCAAGCCTACAAGCCCAGTTGTTCAAATCACCCGACGTTGTTGCGAAGAAATACGACGTGACGCTCACTGCTGAAGAGAAGGCTCAGATCGGCAAGGTGGCTCACCTTTACACCCTTGTTGACGAATTCAAGGCAGGACGCATTTTCGGTCCCGGCCCGATCTTTTATTCGATTGACACATGGTGGAAGGGCAAGATCTTCAATCATATCTTGAGCTATCGCCCCATCTTCTACCGGCTGTTCCCCGGTCCAATCGGCTATCCGATTGACATCCTGCGCATCGATATACTCCGGCAGATCGAAGCCCGAAAGAGCTTCGAGCGCTGACGGAGGATTGTGTAGTCGCTGAAAACGGAACGAAAAAAGACATGGCCAACGTGCTTCTTACGACACGCTGCAACCTCCACTGCGCCTACTGCTTCGCACAGGAGAGATTGCAGGAGAACCGCAACCAGGTGATGACCCTGGCCGACGCAGCCAAAGTCATCGGGTTCCTGAAACGGTCCGGCCATCCTATCTTCCGCGCCATGGGTGGGGAACCCACGCTGCATCCGGGGTTCCCCGCCATTTTACAGATGGCGCTGGAGCAAGATATGCGCGTCGACGTTCTCAGCAACGCCACGTGGCCCGACTCCTATAACGCGCTATTCCGCCGTGTCTCACCGAGGCGGTTGCTCTTTCTTCTGAATATCGACCATCCCGATAGCTACTCGCCGCATGTGTGGCGACGAATCCAGAACAACCTGGAAGCCGTGGCGGGCCGCGGCACCGTTACGCTCAGCTTTAACATCTTCGAAAAGCAGCCTCGGTACGAGTACCTTCTGGATCTCATCCGCGCGCATGGAATCAACAAGCTGCGCATGAGTTTTTCCCTGCCGGTCGTCGGCGTGCACAATGCGTGTCTGTCGCTGGATGATCTGAAAGAGATGGGATCCTTCGTTGTCGACTTCGTCCATCAGGTGGAGGCGCTTGGAGTCAACGCGCAGTTGGACAATGCATTCCCGCTCTGCATCTTCAATCACGAACAGGCCGGAGAACTCCTCACCAAGGGCGTGTTTGACCTGCAGCGCAACGCGCGTTGCGGGCCGATTATCGACATCGGGCCCGATCTCTCGGTTTGGTGCTGCTTCTGTCTGTCGCACCTTTGGAACCGTCATCTCGATGAGTTTGAGAATCTGCAAGCCATCGAGGATTTCTATAAGCAGGCGATGAGTGCCTACCAGGGGCGGCTGTTTCCGCTGGACGAGTGTCACCAGTGCAGGTACCGCGAGGTGTGGGGGTGCCAGGGAGGGTGCCTCAGCTACACAATCCTGAAGCACGGCGACATGGCTTACGGCACTGAGCCGGCGGGTGCCGATGGGTGGCGTGACGATGCCATCCTTGCGCTGTCGCCGGGCGTGGAGATCGAGCGCTATGACCTTCCCGTCGAGTCGTTTGCAGTTCGCCACAAGGGGTCGCGAGTCGAGATGGAAGTGGATGCTTCTTTACACACGTTGCTGGAGATGCTGGACGGGACGCGCCCGGCAGGCCAAGTGATTGAGCGCTTTGCGGAACGCGGCATCGATCCCAAAATTGACGGGCCTGTCGCTGAGTTCGCGGCCAGGGCGACGCAACAGGCCGCGCGCAATCTCTTGCTGGAACTGCGACGTCAGGGGTTTATCGAGCCTCGAACCTGGCCGAATTCCACGGTCCCCGCATCCTAAGACTCCAGCCGCCGGCCCTCCCGAATCTTTTAACAAAAATTGCCAACCGGACGCCGCGTGAGCCGTCTGTACGCGTGGATTC
Organism: Acidobacteriota bacterium; assembly: GCA_049511215.1. Lineage (GTDB taxonomy): Bacteria > Acidobacteriota > UBA6911 > UBA6911 > UBA6911 > JAFNAG01. The sequence continues at coordinate 2,071 of JBEKYG010000357.1, forward strand.
TCCGGGAGGGGCTTGATGGGAAACCGGGGACGCCACCCTATTTAAAGCCGAGATAACCCATAATTCGGATATTGCACCACGGGAAATAGGGTGACGTCCCCGGCTGCCCCAGGTGATTATCCGGCCGCCTCTGGATGTATGCACATAATACTCATCTTCGCCCTTCTTCTTTCTGAGCGTCGGCATTTCAACTCCTCCTCCATGACTAATTCCATCTTACCAATCAGTTCATAAGTAGGTTGACATTTGGCGGTATCAAAAAGAAAGGAGAACACCATGTCCGTCGGTATCGGAATCGGGGTCGCAGTCGCAATCGCAATCGGTTGTGTGGGTCTGCAAAAGCCGATAGCGACTGCGATTGCGACTGCGACCCCGATTCCGATACCGATGATCGCCACTCAAAGCGAACATGCCCTCCGTCCAGATCCTCGTTTTTGGATCAAATGTCCACCTATTTATGAACTGATTAGTAAAAAGACGTGCTACGGAAGAAAACGAATATCTGCCCCTTTAGATAAAAGCCTCGCTACATATTATTCTCGGAAAGTTTTCCGCTTCCTGCTCGTGGAGGCGGCGATCTTCATAGACTTGCTCATGCAGGCCGTGATCGTGGTAAATGTCAGTCAGGGATCGCACCAGAGGACTCCCCACAACGCCGTTGCGGCGGAGCGTGTTTAGCTGTCTGCGGATGGCTGCAGTGACAGGTCTCTTGAAGGCCTCTTCTAATTTGACAACTTGGCTCTTGAGGTCAGTTTCTTCGTCCTCCAGGCGGCTATAAAATGCGTGAAGCTCACGCAATGCATACGATTGAGCTGCGGAGAGAGAGAGGCTGTGCTGCTGTTGTGCCCTGCGGTGCTTGACTTCTTCGATAAAAAGTCTCAGGACATTCATGACAGCCTCGTTATGGTCTCCCGGCAATGCTGCTGCGGGCTCCGTCTTGGAGCATTTCACTCGACCAAGGACAATGGGAACGTCCCGTGAGATCACGCCTCCCTCCGGATCCGCCATCATCAATTGCTGATACTTCCCGGCCTGGCAGAACACATAGCGGCCGACACCGGAGAAGACACCGCGCGCGGAGCGAATGCCATCCCGAAGTGCAGCGATGCGTTTGAATTCCTCGGGCTCGCTCGCCCGCAGCGTGCGCATCAGTTCCTCCGCCTCGCTGATATCGAGGAATTCACCCTCTTCCTCCTCGAACATCGTGAGTTGCCCGCCCCGCTTCTCGTAGATCGCGAACATGGCCTCTTCGTTAATCTGCTCCTCCTTGTCCAGGATGGCGGCATCTTCCCCGATTGTGTCGTGAATTTCCTGGATTCGGCGATGAAGCACATCGTGCAAACCGAGGTTCTTGTCGAGCGCATCCTCCGGCAGAAAGTTATACCCCCACACCTGCTCATTCTCCGTGCCGATGCGATCGATGCGCCCAAACCGTTGAATCAGCCGCACGGGGTTCCAGTGCAAATCGTAGTTCACCACCACATCGCCATCCTGCAGGTTCAAACCCTCGGACATCACGTCGGTTGCGACCAGGATGCTGACTTCCTCCCCGGGCCTGAGTTCGATATGGGGGTTCGATAGCGGAGAGAAGCGTGCCGCCATCCGAGCCTTGCTTTTTTCTGTACCGTAGATGGACTCGACGTCTTTGCGCTTCCCGTCCGGGTTAATGTTCTCGTAGAGATACTGCGTAGTGTCGGCGTACTGGCTGAATATCAACACCTTGCCCCGCACCTTTGGAATGCCTCGCTTCAGTCCGGCAAGCAGAACCTGTAGCTTGGCATCCTTGTCCGGGGAAATCGGCTCTACGAGTTTCAGCATCTTGTGGATGAGTTGATGGTCAGCCTCCAGGTGTTCCCTGAGGAGGGCTTCGTTGAAATCGCGGATCTGGTAGCGCCCGGAACACTTGTAGAGAGCGTCCATGAGACCTTCGTCATCATAGACGTCGGATTCGTAGAGGAGCTTCTGTGCGTCGTCGCCGGCCGGGACAAACCCCATGTCCAGGGATTCAAGGAAATAACCGTGGATCTTGTCCAGCCGCTCCAGCGACTTGCGGAAGGCATACACACTCGACTCAAACCGCTTGAACAGCATGACGCGGATCAGCCCGCGCAGGTTTATCCCCGCCCGATGCAGGTCGTTGTAGGGCGCCACCTTCTGCTTCTCGGGCCTGACGTAATTCCACAGTCCATAACGGGCATAAACCAACTCCTTGCCCGGTTTGGCTTTTCCCTTCTCGCCAGCCGGCCGTCCCAGGCAACTCCGGATGTCATCATACAGGCCCTTGTAGGTTTCCTCGATGCTGTAGCGCAGCGTCTCGAGTTCCCGTGTCGGAAAGTACTGGTGTCGCCCGCCGACCATGACATAGGCCTTTTTCTCCCCAATGAGATATGGCCGCACCTTCACATCCGATAACTCCCGCAGCGGTTGGGTCGTGTCCGCGCCGTAGCCGTACCACCGCAGGATATGTTTGCGCGTGCGGCGGATCAGGATATGCACCAGCAGGTCCTGCAGCCGCTTCTCCCCTTTCTCGATCATCTTGAAGTAGTCCTTCAGATTTGGCGGGTCGATGGGTAGGTGCGTGATGTCGTCCTGATGGAACAACTTGATCTGGTTGTAGACATCGCCCGCCCCACGGTTGCGCGGGGTCGCCGTCACCAGGCAAACTTTCTTTTGCCCCTTCGCCAGAAAATCCGCCAAAACCTCGTAACGTTGGGACGAATGATGGCGGAAGTTGTGACTTTCATCGATCAGCACGAAATCCCGGTCCTTGTAGGCCTTGCTCTCCAGGACAGACTTCACGCCCTCCTGATCCGGCAGCTTCAATAGGCTCATCGGGAGAATCTTCGTGTCGAGCGAGTACCGGTCATCGTAGTGCTGCCACATCTCCTCCAAGGGCTTCGGGCAGATGATCAGCGGTTTGGCCCCCTGCGTCCGCACGAAATGCTTCAAAACCGCCGCGCCGATGTAGCTTTTGCCCAGACCTACCACATCGGACACGAACGCCCCGCCGTGATCCCGTATCATCTGCACAGCCTGCCGCACCGCCGTTTTCTGGAAGTCGGCCAAGTCCCGCGTCAGGTCGTCGTCCCACAGGATCTCTCCGCGCTCTCCTTCATCCAATCGATCGGCCACCAGTGCATATAGACTCTTCATGTAGATGTCGTACGGCGTCGCGGTTGCGGCCGGCCAGGATTGTGAAAGTTCTTCCATCAGGAGTGCCTCGAAGTCCTGGGCCTCCGCCCACAAGCCCTCGAACCACTCCGAGAGTTTCGCGTGGTTATCGTTGCCGTGGACCACGACGTTGAGCTCGGTGTTGTGCGTCAGCCCGCTCAACGTCAGGTTTGAGGAACCGACTATGGCAATCCCCTTCTCGTACCGCCCGTCGTTCCGGTAGTCGAAGATGTACGCCTTGGCATGCAACCGCCCCTTGGTGAACACCCGCACCTGGAGCCGCTTCTCCTGGATCATGCGCACAACAGTCTGGACCAGAGCCTGTGATTCATCCGTCTGGTCCATCCGTTCGATCGTATGCCGGAGATTGGCCGCGGTTTCCTCGGCCCGCTGCTTCTGCTCACCGCGCTTGAGATATCGTTCCTTCTCTTCGGCTGCTGCCACGAGTTCAAGACGCTGGTAGCCCTCGGCGACCTGCTCGATTGTCTCTCGGTTCGTCGTGTTGCCGATCAGCA
>JBEKYG010000358.1:0-5731 GCA_049511215.1 Acidobacteriota bacterium
GCAGTCCTCAGCAAGGACCCCGCACCGATCGGCGGCCTCAGCGGCGGCGTCCCTCCGGGGCTGCATGGAATCGTGCGCCGCAGCCTGGAGAAACGTCCGGAGGATCGCTTCTCCTCGGCCCATGATCTTGCTCTTGCTCTGAATGCTATCGCGGCAGCGCTTGTTACCGGACGGGCGCCGGACGGGCTGCCGGCCAAGTCCATCGTCGTACTTCCCTTCGAGAACCTGAGCCCCGACCCCGAGAACGCGTTCTTCGCCGACGGCCTGACCGAGGAACTGATCGCCGATCTTTCGAAGGTGCGCACGCTGCGCGTGATCTCGCGCACGTCGGCGATGCTGCTGAAGGGCTCAAAGAAAGATGTGCCCACGATCGCCCGGGAGCTCAACGTTCGTTATGTGCTCGAGGGAAGCGTCCGGCGGGCCGGCAACAGCCTGCGGATTACCGCCCAGCTCATCGATGCCGCCAGCGACGCCCACCTGTGGGCCGAGAAGTACGGCGGGACTCTGGACGACGTCTTCGCCATCCAGGAAAGAGTCTCCGGTTCCATCGTGGATGCGTTGAGACTAGCGCTGACGGCCGACGAGAAGCAGCGCCTCACTGGCCGACTGATCCCGGACTTCAGGGCATTCGATTTGTACCTGCGCGCTCATCAGGAGGCGTACCGGGTCACGGAAAGTGCGCTGGATCACGCAACCCAACTTGCCCGGCAGGCTCTCGAGATAGTCGGTCCCAATGCACTTCTTTTCTCGTTGCTCGCCGAGATCGAGTTCATCTGTCACGATCAGGGCATCCATCGCGACGAGGAGTCCTTGCGCCGTGGAGAGGCATGGGCAAAAAAGGCGCTGGAGCTCGATCCGGAGACCGCGGCCGCGTTTCGAGCGTTGGGTGCAATCGAGGCCCGGAGAGGCGACATGGTGCGCGCCATTCGTGACCTCCGGCGCGCCAATGAATTGCAGGTGAGTGGCGAAACTCTCTTTTTCCTAGCCTGGCGGTGCTCCGAGGTTGGCAAGATGGCTGAGGCGCGGCGGTACGCGACCGAGGCAGTCTCAGTCGATCCGCTGCTCTGGTTGTGCCGGTGGAGCTACGCGTGGGTGGCGCTTCTGGACGGAGATTTCGAGGCCGCGCTGAGAAGATGGCGGGATCCTGCCGACCTGGTGGCCGAGGCGCCCATCCAGACTTACTTCTCGGCCATCTTTTCAGTCTATGGGGGGCGCATGGACGAGGCCTGCGATTTCTTCGGTCAGGTTGTTGACGCCGGCGTGCCGGTCCTGTCAATGGTGTCGGCTGCACTCAGAGCACTGTTTCGCCGGGACAAAGATGCGGCTGCCGCGTTCCTGGGCAATCAAGCCCTCAGGGACAGTGCCATGCTGGACAAGGAGCTCTCATGGTGGTTGGCCGCCGGGTGCAGCTTCGTTGGCGAGACGGATGAGGCGCTCCACTGGCTCGCAAACTCGATCGACCTTGGATTTACCAATCACCACTTTTTCTCTGCGATCGACCCCTTTTTGGCAAAGATCCGCGGTGATGCACGCTTTGAAGCGCTGATTGAGCGCGCCCGCGAGAAGCAGCAGGCCTTCGACGTATGAAGCTGCAATCTCCGGCTTGCATACGTCCCGGCTCCTCTCGCTGCACGCCAGCCGCTAGTCCCGACGCCTGCTCGACGTCTTCACCGCGCGACTCCTGCGCAACATTGAGCGGCTGCTCGAGATGCCCGGTGCCACTAAGAGTGCGTCGGGCAGCATCGGGGCCTGCGAGCTCCAGGAGATCGCCTCCCGATTGGAAGACGCGGGAGCGAAGGGTGACCTGAATGAGTCTTCTTCCTTGATTCCCATGCTCAAGGCAGAGTTCGATCAGTTCCGAGCCCTCCTCGGCTCCGGCCAATAATTCGCCATCCACGTTCCAAAAGCTGTCCCTTTCCCACAGGGCGATTTTGCCGTCTTCGGAAATGGCCATGCCCGTTCCCCACTCGCCTTCGACGCGCTGCTGAGCGGAAAGGGGGCAGGTGAAGCGGCCGCCGCGGTCGATCCAGCCGGCGCGATACAAGGCATCGTTCAAGGCGATCACGCCGGAACCGCTTGCCCGCATCTCCATGCCGCTCCATCATGGGATTCGGCATGATCCGATTGACGCCGCGAAACTATGATGGTATTTTGCCATCATGGTCAAAACACAGATCCAGTTGCCGGAGTCTCTGTACAAGGATGCCAAGCGCGTTGCAAGGGAGCGGGAAATGTCGTTCTCCGAAGTGGTACGCCGAGGGATTGAATATATAACCCGCACTTATCCTCCGCTGCACTCGAATCATGCATCATGGAAGCCGCCGGCGCCCCGGTCGCTTGGCGCCTTCCGAATTCCAGTCGAGGGTTGGAGACTCGCGGCAAACGAATCCGAGTCCGAGCAGGCGCGATGATTTCATTCGACACCAACATTCTGCTCTACGCACAGAATCGCGATTGTTCCGAGCACTCCGCCGCTTTTGAATTCCTGGTGAAGTTCGGTTCGCGTGGCGATGTGGTGATTTGCGAACTCGTCCTTGTCGAGCTGTATCTTCTTCTCAGGAATCCTGCGGTTGTATCCAAGCCATTGTCCGCCAAGGAGGCGACCGGGATCTGCAGCGCTTACCGCATGAATCCGCATTGGCGTCTCGTAGAATCGGCTCCGGTCATGGACCGTGTGTGGAAACTGGCTGCAGAAAAGTTGTTTCCCCGAAGGCGGATCATCGATGCGCGGCTCGCTTTTACCCTGCAGCACCACGGTGTCGATTCGTTTGCCACCGCCAACGTTCACGACTTCGCCGAATTCGGTTTTCTGAAAGTCTGGAACCCGTTGCGCGACGAGTAGATCGTCTCGGGATGGTTCAATTCGGTTCAAGAGAATCGTGGGAGAATCGTGGACACCCATTTTTAGGGAATCGTGGAAGGAATCCGGGTTCGGGCTCAGGCTCGCGCTCGGGCATCGGCTCCGCCGGCTGACCCCCAACTGCCGCGCCATGACGACTCCGGTAGCGCCGAGGAGTTCGCGCGCGGGCGCAGGCGTTCGTGGGCGCGGCTGATTAAGAAAGTGTACGAAGCCGACGCGCTTGTTTGTCCGCGCTGCTCGGGCCTGCTGAAAATCATCAGCCTGATCGGCGACGGGGCGGTGATCGAGAAGATCCTGCGCCAACTGAAACTCTGGGACCGGCCCGAGCGCCCGCCGCCGAGCGCTCCCGATCGATCGATCCAATACGATGCGGAAATTGCTGGATTCGAAGAGGCCAGCCCGTGGCCGGATGCGGTCGAGTGAGGCGGCTCCGGCCTCCTCTGCGGCTCTCAAGGCGGCCGCCGTTGCCTCGGGGGGAGTGTGCCTGAAAGCGGGGCCGCGGCAGGGCGGGGGAGCGAGGCGCGACGTCGCGTTTCGCTCCCCCGCCCCGTTTTGCCGTCCGTCCGGCGCTTTACTCGACTGGGCAGCCGCTTCCCGCCTGAAATCGGGGATATTTCCCGATCCCCACCCGCCCATTCAAGTCACCCTCACTCATCCCCTCAAAAGCAATTGCTTATCATTCATCAATACAACGCTCCCGGACGGCGCAGGCGGATAACAAAATGTGCCGACTATAGGGCTGTTATTGTAACGAGGAGAATCTCACGCGCTTAATGACGTGGCGAGGCAGGAATCAGTGCGCCAATAAGAAAAGTGGTCCCCTTTGAATCCCCTGCGAATGGCGCCCTTTTAAAAGCCTGCTAACATCAGATTAAGATCCGCGAGGTCGTGAGTCCTGAGGCTGGAAATTTCAATGCGGCCGATGCCGTCAAGGGGTGCCATAACGTTGACATTGCCGCTTACCGAGGAATCAATTCCCCCTGCGTTCGGTTCGGATCGACCCAAACCTGTCTCGGACCTCACGCTGGCATCTAAACGTCGTTTACAGAGATTTGGCGCAACGGAGCCCTATCTGAGAGTCCCGCGATGATGGGTTGGCCCCAAAACGAAAAGCGCACCGGAAAAAATAGCGCCAGCCGCCGTAGTAAGCCCATGATCCACCGCGAACAACACGCTCTTTTCCGTCATCGGGACCCGTCGGATTATTCTCAGGAGAGTTCTTATAATAATTCTCATCATACCAGTCGGTACACCATTGACCTGCATTGCCGACCATATCAACCAGTCCGTAATCATTGGGAGGAAAAGATCCGACAGCCACTGTGCTGCCGCCAAATCCTACACCAAACGGTGCTTTCCCTAACGGTTCTTCATCACCCCACGGAAATATTCTTTGACTCAAACCTCCCCGTGCTGCTTTCTCCCATTCGGCCTCCGTAGGCAGCCTCATACCTGCCCATTTGCAATAAGCTACCGCGTCATACCAACTCACATTGACAACGGGCTGATCGGGGTTACTAAACTGTCCTTCTTCCCAATCATAGGGCTTTTCATGACCTGTGGACTCTAGAAACCGTTCGTATTGTCGGTTTGTCACTGGATACCGACTTAAGAAAAATGAGTCAACAGACACCAAGTGGGCTGGTTTTTCATTGGGAGCGCCATAATTAGGCCCGGTAAGAAAGTTTTCCGTCCCCATAACAAATTGTCCGGCTGGTATAAATACCATCGCATCCGCTTCAACGCTAGCCCGGTGACCGAACATTTTCTCGATCTCTGCTTGCCGCCCCTGTTGAATGCACTTACTCTTTTCGAAATACTCCCGCTGCCATTTTTCGACCCACGCCTGCCTTTCCTGCTCTTCACGGACTTTGTCAGCCAGTTTCTTTTCTGTCACTAGAAGGCGAGCCCTCTGTTCCAGTTCCTCCCACCATTTTTGTGCGGCAGCAGCCAAGCGTTTCTTTTCAATATGCGGTTGAGCACACTCCAAACAACAATCAAACTCTTCGTTCTGGTGTTTTTTGCATATGAAATTCCGGTTGCAGACCTTGCATTGAAAACTGTCGCACAGTTCTGGATAATCGCGGCATAAGGGACAGACTCTTAGAGGCGTTGATGCTGAAGTTGGTGGTGCATACAGGATGAGGTCGCCAGCAACATTTGCTTGATTGCCACGTACAATCTGGACACCGTCATTTGCGACGGAGCGGGTCAATGCCACCAAGTTAGCCCCACAGTCGGCGCAGAATCGGTTGGTATCTGGATTCTCTGACCTGCAATGATTGCAGAACATGCGCTCCTCCTTTCGAATCTGAGAACAGACCCACTTGGAATCGCAGGTGCCAAGCAAAATAGTTACTGGAAAGATTATATCCCACGACGATGAAGAGCGACAGTCGAACGGGTAGGAGGAATCCCGTTCCCCTCACAAGCAAGGAATACAGGCCAAAAACTTTGGCCTTGTACAAGTGTGGGTTGGGACCCTGGAAATGACACCGCCCCCCCCAAAGGGTCGAAGCCACCCCCCACCCCTTGCACATCGTCCTGGGATACAAGGTCATTAATTAGCGGGTACAGCCGAGGTCAGTTGGGCGAAGCGCGCGGCGAGATTATATCGAGGACATAGGAGCGTGGCGAACGCATCAGGTTGGACAGGAGGGCAATTGAGTCTTTTTGTTGTTGTTTGCTTGTTCGCAATACGCTGGTCATGACTTCTTGCGTGTGGGCGCCGTTCTCGGTGCGGTTCCCGCCCCAGACCTTGCGCGTCACCACGGCCGGTCGGACAGCTTGTTCTCCCCGGTAGTTCGTAGCCTCCAGCCCTGGACATTTGAGATACGTGAAAAGATGGTCAAACTCGTGATCCAGATGCTT
>JBEKYG010000359.1:0-5728 GCA_049511215.1 Acidobacteriota bacterium
ATGGACCCGCGGAACCCCCGACGGCTTAGGCAAATGGTTGTCCGTGGAAATCGAGGCTAGTCGTCTTAGAAAGAGAGGCATTTTGCGCAGCTTTCGGCGTTTTTATCATTGGCTATTCCGGCAACGCGTGTCGGCCGCTCAGATGATCATCCGCAATCCTGCACAGGAGGCGGCATGGTCGATCAGCTACGCGCTTTTTTACGTTCTTGCGGCTGTGGCCACAGGACTGTTGATTCGCACCCGTCCTTTGCCCTTGCTCGGCGCTGCTAGCTTCACTCAGGATTTCTGGTACGTCATCCCATTCAAGATCGGGCTGCTGCTGGTCGTTCCCGTGGCTGCATTTTTGATGAATGGGTATCGCTTGAGCGCCTTGCTTCCGGGGTGGAAGGCAAAGCCAGGACCAATTATCAGGATCTTTCTGGCCTACATTCTGGGGGCCGCCGTCAACTTCAGCCGCGTGAGGGGCATCGTCAGCGCTTTCCATAACTTCCCGGGGCCTGAGCTTGTGCTCCGAATCGGCCTGGCGCTGGGGCTCCCGATCCTCATGGCTGGTCTCCCCGAAGAGTTTTTCTTTCGCGGAGTGCTTCAAACCCGACTGGAGAAGATCTGGGGTCGTCTGCCGGCGATACTGGTGACTACGCTTCTCTTCACTGCGTGGCACCTTCCCACCCGTTTTCTTCTCGCTCACGGCGCCGAGGGCCAGGCCGGCAACTTTGTATCCATTCTGATGGGGACGGGAATTCCCGTGGCAGGGGTGGGATTGATCATCAGTTGGATGTGGGACCGGAATACTATAGCGCTCAGATAAATTGACCCCTCTGCGCTCAGATAAACTGACCCATTTATCCAGATCATGTAGGGATGGCTTTTTCTTTCCAAGTAGTGTTGGTTTCTTTTTCCAAGGAGAGAGTGAATCCTCCGCATGACGCCGGGAGTTTTTTCTTTCCAAGGAGTTTATTCGAGAGAATGGTTAGGTCAGAAGTGTTGTGCAATGAGGGCGCGGTGTTCTTTGAGCACATCGTTCCAATCATGTTGGCTGGGGCGGAGACGCTTGATTCCAGGGTGGAGTGCGATCATGTTGCCGGCCATGGTCTCGCCAATCGAGTCGGAATCAAAACCGCAGTAAATTTCAAAGCCCTGACGGATGAGCTCTGGGATCCAGCGTGGATTTGGCTTGGCGCCGGACGTGGACACGCACAGGCAATGGGGATGGAGCTCAAGACAGCTGATGGCATCGATGGCGGATTCGCACAGGATGGCAGTCGTAGCGCCGGGAGCCGGCACAGAGAAGTAGCCAAGGTCCCTTTGGGAACCGGGCGCCATGCCGCGCCAGCGCGCGCTTGAGGTGCCGCGCAGTTCGGCGCCCACGGGTTTGTTTTCTTTTCCAAGTAGAAGAAAAACGGCATTGCCTCGGTTGTCGGCATAAAGCCGGCCGGACTCGATGAGATGCTGGATCAGGCGGGCGGCGATGGCGCGTTCATCGGCCAAGTACCGCTTTACTGCCGGAAGCTTGCCGGGATCTTGCGGCGGCAGGATCAACTCCACGGCACGCGCCGGCTCAAGAGGTTCCCGGCAATCGAGGTTCGGAAAATGATGGCAGAGCCACTCGACGGCCGCTTTGAACCCGAGATCGTGCAGGTGCATTGCCAGATCAATGGCTCCGCCGCCGCCTACCCCCTGATTCCAGTTTATAAATTTGGCCGCGGTGCAGGAGATCGCGCCCTTGGCGGTGTGCCATTTGGCCTTGTCGTAACGATCCTGTTTCGCTCCGGCCAGCAGCAGCACGTCTTGTAGGGGGATGCCCCGGACGCGATTGGCTCGGTCTCGCATCTCCTGGAAAGTCATGGCTCCTGACTCAGCTTCGGTCTCAGACTGACGCAGTTTTTCATGTTGATGACATAGCTGCTCTCGGTCAAACGGTCGATCAGGGCTGCCGTCAGGCGGTCGTTTTTTAGAAACGACGGCCATTCGCTGAAGCCGGTGTTTGACGTGATCAGTGTTGGTTTTTTCCTATGCCGCTTGTGCATCAGCGTGAAGAACAAGCCGACCTGGACCGGCTCTACTTCAACGTAATCGAGTTCGTCGATGAGCAGGCAATCATAGGCAAGATAGCGTCGGATCACCTTCTGTTCGGAGTGGTCGGCCACGGACCTGAGGAGTTCGGCGATCAGTTCCGGAAACAGGATGAAGCGGCCCGTATAACCGCGATGAATCGCCTGGATCAGGAAACTGGTGGCCAATCCCGTTTTGCCGCATCCCGTGGGCCCCATCCAGAGGATGTTCTGTTTTTTTGCCAGGAAGTCGAAGCCGTCATACAGGGACAGCATCTTTTTCCGGTCCAGCTTCGGCTGCCGGTCAAAGGGAAAGGTCTCCATGACGTAGGGATCGGGTATGCGGGCGTGCTGCAACCGGAGCCGGCGGGCATTTTCGCTTTTGATTTGGCACTCTTGTTCCAGGATGTACTCCAGCAGCCGGACGTGTGAGAAGTTTTGTTTCCGGGCCAGAGTCAGGTACTCGTCCCAATGGGCAAGCAGGCCTCCCAGCCGCAGAAACTTCAACGCCCTGACCGTTTCGTCATTCATCGTCTTCCTCCAGCAGCTGGTCATAGATGGAAAGATCCGGTGCGTCCGTGAGGCTTCCTTCCCGGTAAGCCTCGCGCTCGCGATAGGCCTCATCCACATCCACGAGGGGAAGCCTCGGAACGTCCTGGGTCATGTACAACAGCGCGATGCGCTCGACGGTTTCGATGCTGGCAATCTGGTAGCGCAGGGCGCGTTCAATCGCCTGGATAAACACGGTGGCCGGCATGCGGCCTGACAACGCAAACAGCTCGCGAATGAAGCGGTGCCGCTGGATGCCGCCATTTCCCTTCAAAACGAAATCCAGGTAGCCGGCCACGGCCGGCGACATGGCCCGCAACCTCTTCTCTTCTTCCGCGGTGGGTCGCTTGCGATTATGCGGCTGGTGCCGGGGCATGGGCATTCCCTGCGGACTGAAGCGTTGGTTTTTAACTCCATCGGCAGGCAGCGGATACTCGGCCACGCATTCTCTGTTCAGGTAGATCTTCAATCGGTCGCCATATTCGAGCAGCTTCACCTGATTGCGATCCGTTCCCGGCACCCAGAAGTAGTTTCCGTCAAAGGCGACGTAGCCGTACTGGTCCGTGGGCCGCTCGTGGATCCGATAGGGTGCGGGAAGATGGCTCGGGAGCTCGACCAGATACGCGCGCTCATGTTCGAAGGCCTTGGCCGGAATCAGCCCCGTGCCGGCCACAGGCCGGTTGTTCATGCGGACCGTGGCCCATTCGAAAGCCTGCCGGTTCAGATCTTCCAGGCTCTCGAAACTGCGTCCGGGGAAAAAGTTGGTTTCCACGGTATAAAAACTCCGCTCCTCACCGGCTTTGCGGTTGGCATGGCCTTTTTCATGACAAACAAACTTAAAGCGGTACTGATGGGCAAAGGCTTCCATATCAGGCACGATCACCGCATGCTTGCCCGTGCCCCGCAGACGGGCGAGATTCGTGTTGTCGATGATGCACTGGGCGGCGGCGTATCCCCAGTGCATGAGCCCTTCGTGCAGAAAGCATTTCATCTTGAAGCGGTTGAACGTGCGGTAGAACTTCAGATATCGTTGCTTGGAATAACGCAGGTACATAAGACTTGCGATCAGCCGGTTGGCCGTGCCCGCCAGCTTGATATCATAGGACGACGTATCGTGCTGGAACTCGACCCCAGGTTCATCCGGCACCCGATCGCACCGCGTTTCCCGCGGCTTGCCGATGCCCATGCCGCGCAACAGCCGAGTCAATGTCGAATACTTGACCTGGATGCCCTCTTCTTCCACCAGTTTCTCGTGCACCCGCTGAACCCAGCCGTCGCATTCCTGGTACAGCCGATCGAGAAGGTCCGCATCGATCCTGATTTTGTCTCGGCGGCTGGAGAGCGGCATCTTGCCTTGCTGTTTGATCACCGCCCGAACCGTGTTACGGCTGACTCCTAACTGGCGGACCATCTCCTTCAGGCTCATCCCCTCCTGATGGAGCAGATAGATCGCCATGCGCTTGTCCGCTTCGATCATGGAGCTTCCTCAAGGTTTCTATAAAGGCCCGGGCCCTGCTCAAAATGCCCGCGGTCAACAGATTCGCCTGGGCGTGGAAGACCCGCGTCTTCAGCCGCCGGTCATCGCTTTTGCCCATGACCCGCTGCATGTACCTATGCGTAATCTCAAGATCCTTCAGCAGCGCGCATTCGAACTCGTTGCATCCGTCCGGATCTCCGGGCACGTGCTTCATCAACTGCAGGGGCAAGCCGACATGGCCGTTTCGAATCGCCTCCCGGAACGACTCCGGTCCCCGGAAGTATCCATGGGCAAGCTGTTCGATCTCCCGCACGCTCAGTTTCTTGCCGCTCACCGCCACCACAAAATCCTCGATCTCCTGCTTTTTTATCCCGTTCATGCGCATGAACTGCCGCACCGTGTACATGTACGGATAAACCGGAAAACGCCCGCTGAAAATCTCCAGCCGCACCTTCTCGCTCATCTCGCCGATCAGCCCCAGGCGCATGCTCACCCAGGCTTTGCTACGGGACAGCTCCGCGGCGATCTCCGCCACGGTCATCTTGTGCAGCCTCCGCAGATCGTCGATGAATCGTGCCTGCTCCAGAATGCCGAGCGATCGGTTGTTGGAAGCCCGCAGCAGATTCATGATGCCCAGGGCTTCATCCTCTCCCAGCGAGGCGTACGGCGCTCTGCCAATGCCAAGTTTCCGGGCACAGCGGTAGCGTTTGAATCCGTTGAGCAACAAGCTGCGGTCGTGGCCTTCCACCCCTTCCAGCGGCTCCTCGATGCCGCGCTGCGCGATGGAGGCAAGCAGCCGCGCCTCAAGCCCCGGGTTTCTCATCCGGTAGCTCTCGTATCGCAAATCCAAGGCCGAAAGCTCCACTTCCCGTCCCATGCCGAGCCCTCACGGAGCGCGTTCATTCCAATACTGCAGAACATAATCAATCCTTCGGCGGCGAACCATGCTGTGTTGTCTCAGCATCCTGACCAACATCTCCAGAATGTCGGCCACGCTCACCCGCCGGCCCTCGATCAGACTTATGACCATCCGCAGATAGCACACCATATGCGCGTCAAACCTGCACTCGTGCAGCACCAGGTTGCTCCCGGCCTGCTCGCAGTCGTTGAAAACTGCCTTCGCGTCAATCATGCCTCGCTTGCCGTTCTGGATCTTCTTTTTGAACTTCCCTTCCTGTGTGCGGTAGTACTCCACACTGCGTCTGGTGGAACGCCGCTTGCGGTGCGCATCTTTGCACCCAAACGGGCAACCGAGGTCCTTACGGCCGGCGTTACAAGGATGAGTCAGGAAGAAAATCCGGCAATGCCGGCAGCGCATCAGATATCGTTTAAGGCAGGGCTTGGCTCTCAGAACGGACCGGAGGACGAAATAGTACTGCAGCGCGAGATCACGGACCTCGCCCCGACGGTACCAGCCCGGCCCAAACTGAAAATGATCCTGGATTTTTGTGATCAAAAACCCAGTGTTTCACTTATGATACTTATGTGTTTTTGCACGGCTTCGTCCTACACGATCGGCACGCCGTGTGTCGAGAGGTAGGACGAGGCTATTTTCCGCAGCTCGTCGCCTTCCTTTTCTTTTTGGGAAAAACAACGTCAAGGGGTCAGTTTATCTGAGCGCAGAGGGGTCAATTTATCTGAGCGCTATAGG
>JBEKYG010000360.1:0-5709 GCA_049511215.1 Acidobacteriota bacterium
ATAACCCGCCGCAAGAAAAACAAAATCGGGCTACTTGGAAAGAAAAATCCAGTCTTATGATTTTACCAGGTGGCTCACTTTATCTGAGCAGGGGTGGTTCAATTTAACTGAGCGCTATAGGACTGAGGCGAGTCCTGACGATGTTAGGCGAATCCGAGCCTTCCTACGGACCGACAAGAGTCGAAACCTCGTGAAGTGCTGCGAAGAGGTTCAAACGGCTGCCGCGTTGAATGGGCTCCTGTTCAAGGTCGAGAATGCCGGAAACCTCGTCGCCACAGGCCAATTGGTTCCGGTGAAAAACACCCATTTCTTTGAGATGGGCGGGTGCTTTGTCTCAACGTTGTACCAGGGGCTGGGCATTCAGAAGATCCTCATCGCCTCGCGCGCAGCCGGCTTGGCGGCATTTTGCGGCAGACAACCCGTTCTCGTCTCCGCGGTGGACCCAAAGAAAAGCTCTGCCTCCCTCCACAATATCCTCAGGGCCGGTTTTCGCTCCCTCAGCCCCTATCCGCAAGAACTCCTGGCGCCCTGCTCGGGGTGTCGGAAACGCAAGCTGCTACCCCCAGGCCGGCTTTGTTGCTGTGATTTTTTCTTTCTGCCGCGCGAGAGACATCGTCGGCTCGTGGCGGATTTTCTGCAGATGGCCGAGGAGACGCTTCTCTTAGGCCGCGGCGGCAACCCTCTTGTGCTGAGGAACGCATCAAGAAATGCAGTGGACCCGGAGCGGCGCAAATTGCTGGAGGAATTTGTCGCAGGACGCGTGGAGACAATGGCATGAGATACGTCGAGCTTAATCTGGACGGGCTTGTCGGACCTCTTTTCAGCTTTGGGGGATTGGCATTCGGCAATACCGCCTGCCAAGCGAACAGCATGGAGATTTCAAACCCAAGGGAAGCAGCTCTCCAGGGCCTTGCCAAAATGAGATTTCTCGCCCAGAAAGGCATTCCGCAAGCGGTGCTGCCCCCTCACGAGCGTCCGGCCATCCAAGCCCTCAGACGCCTGGGTTTTAACGGAAGCGATGAAACGGTTCTGCAGCGTGCCGCCCACGATTGCTTTCCCATTTTTCTGCGCCACTGCTCGGCTTCTTCCATGTGGGCGGCAAACGCCGCGACAGTTGCCCCGAGCGTCGACACGATGGATGGCCTCGTTCACATTACGCCCGCAAATTTGGCGGCGCACTTTCATCGGTCGCTGGAAGCAGCATTCACGAGCTGTATCTTAAAGGAGGTTTTCTCCGATCCGCGGTTCTTCTGCCACCACTCGCCTTTGCCGACCCATCCGGACTTTGGAGACGAAGGCGCCGCCAATCATTCACGATTTGCGCTCAGCCACGGCTCGCGTGGGTATCACTTATTCGTATCCGGATTCTCCCCGCACAACCAGGATGAGCCCAAACCAAAAGTCTATCCGGGCAGGCAGAGTCTCGAGGCCTCCAGGGCGGTGGCCCGCCTGAACTCCCTGTCCGAGGACCAGATAGTCTTCGCCCAACAGAATCCGGACGCGATTGATGCCGGCGCGTTTCACAACGATGTAGCAGCAGTCGGCAACGAGTCTTTTTTGTTGGTGCACGAATTGGCCTGGCGCCAACAGGAATCTGTCCTTCGAATTCTCAGCGCACGAATGGGTGGCAAGCTGCGCGTTTTGCAGGTTTCGTCAAAGGAACTATCGCTTGCGGTCGCCGTAAACTCCTATGTGTTCAATTCCCAGCTCGTGACCCTTCCATCAGGCGGCACTGTCATGCTGTGCCCGGCTGAGGCCCGAGAAATCCCGGAAGCAAACCGAGTATTGTGCTTGCTTCAGGAGACGGTTGAATCACCTCTCACGATCGAGACTTTCGATCTGCGGCAGAGTATGCGAAACGGGGGCGGGCCGGCGTGTCTCCGTCTGAGAATCGTTCTCTCCGAGGCTGAGCTTGCGGCCGTTCACGCGGGCATCTTGCTGGATGAAGCGCTTCACGGCCATCTCCTCTCCTGGACCCAAAGACATTACCGCACGACTCTCTGTCCCCAAGATCTAGCCGATCCGCTTCTTCTCAGGGAAAGCAGGGAGGCGCTCGACGAGCTGACACAAATCATGAATCTCGGCTCGATCTACTCATTTCAAAGATGAACGAGGAAGGGGGCGGATCATGAACGGCGGCTTAAAGGTTCAACTTGCGAACATGCTCAAAGCCGCGATGGCGGCAAGCCTGGGATTTGAAGAGGATCCCGCGATCATGGAGGCATCGGATGTTAGATTCGGCGACTATCAGTCAAATGTCGCCATCCGCCTGGCCCGCAAACTCAATCAGAATCCCCGGGATGTGGCTTGTCAGGTGGTCAAGAGGCTCGAGCTGAACGGCATCGGTCTCCCCGAAATAGCGGGACCAGGTTTCATCAATCTGCGCCTAAATCCGGGGTGGCTTGGCGGCCTTATCGGATCTCGTATCAACCATCCCCGGCTGGGAATCGAGCCCACCCCCAATCCACAAAAGATCATCGTCGATTTCTCGTCCCCCAACGTGGCGAAGAGAATGCACGCCGGCCACCTGCGATCGACGATTATAGGCGATGCCCTGGTTCGCATTTTGCGATTCGCTGGCCATGAGGTCCTCGGCGACAACCATGTCGGAGATTACGGAACCCAATTCGGCCTTCTGATTTATGGTTTCAAATGCTTCTTGGATACGGAGGGTTTTACTCGGGACGCGGTGGCGGAGTTGGAGCGCCTATATCAAGTCATGACGGAACTATGCAAAGGAGACTCCAATGTCGAAGCGGCATGCAAAGCAGAGTTGGTGAAATTGCAGTCCGGCGATCCGGATAACGCTAGTCTGTGGGAAAACATCGTCCTAATATCACGGGCAGAAGCGGCCAAAATCTATCGGCGCCTGGGCGTCGAGTTCGAGCTATGGCGAGGCGAGAGCTATTACGCGCAAAGTCTGGCTCCTCTTGTTGGAGAATTGGCAAGTCGGGGCTTAGCGAAGAACAGCGAAGGCGCTCTTGCGGTATTTTTCCCTAAGTCCGAAGACCTTTCAGGCCAACCGTTCCTGATCCAGAAGTCCGATGGAGGCTACCTCTATTCCACAACGGACATTGCCACGCTAAAGAGCCGTGTCGAAGAATTGAAAGCAGACCGAATTATTTATGTGGTCGACAGCCGGCAGGCTCTGCATTTCAAGCAGCTCTTCGCGACAGCCAGATTGATGGGGTATCAGACTGAATTGGAGCATGTCGGGTTTGGAATGATGCTGGGGAGCGACGGCCGGCCATTCCGGACTCGGGATGGGGGGACGATTCGCCTCGAAGCTCTCATCGACGAAGGAGAAGCCCGCATCAAACCCTTGGTCCAGCGGAAATGGCCCGACATGCCGGCCGAGGAAATGCACGAGACGTGTGCGCGCATCGCCGTCGGCGCCATAAAATATGCGGATCTATCCCACAATCTCGAAACAGATTACAAATTCGATTGGGATAAGTTCCTCAACCCGGACGGCAACACAGGGCCTTACCTTCAGTACACCCTGGTTCGCGCTGGTTCCGTCCTGCGCACGTCCGCAGAGAAAACCGGCACGCATGTCACTTCCGAAGAAGGCGCAATTTGCCTGGAGACCGCGGAAGACGTGCAACTGGGGAAAGCGCTTCTGGGATTCCCGGATGTCATTGAAGAGGTCGCAGCGGCCCTCCGACCACATCTTCTCTGTGAGCACCTCTATCGGATAGCGAGAGCATACAACCTGCTCTATAGCAAGCGCCCGATCATTTGGGCGGAAAACGAAGAGGTTTGCCGGTCCCGCCTTACCCTGAGCCTGTTCGTGCGAAGGACGTTGAGGACGGGATTGGACATTCTCAACATACCTCAAACCGAGAGGATGTAACACCCAAGGCATGAGCAGCGAGGTGAGGCGAAGTAAATTCGGATACTGGCAACCAGGAAGTCGATCCACAAGAACTGAGGAACATCCTGCGAGGTGAAAATTCCCAAAGGGAGCTTTCGGTGACCACGGATAAGGCATGACGGGGGCTGCACGAAAGCAGCACTTGCCTTCCGGGATTGCGATCACAACTCAGCGAGGCGGCGCAGTTTTTCCTCCACCTCGCGCAAGACGGGCGCCGGAAGAGGCTTCAGGGCGCGGACGAAACGCCGATTGTCGATGGCGCGGCTCTGGTCGATCATGACTTCGCAATCCTGGCCATTCCCGGCCATGCCCCGTGGAAGCGGGACCCGCAAAAGGTTTTCTCCCGCAAGCCGTGTGGTGCAGGGCAGAACCCAAGTCGAGGGGTGCGCGACTTCGTTGAGCAGATCCGATTGGATCACCAGGACGGGTCGGATTTTGCCGGCCTCGGTGCCAAGCCTGGGATTGAGATCCGCCAGATATAGAACACCGCGCCGGATCCTCATAGGTCATCCAGACCTTCAGCTGAGAGCCCGTCCAACTCGGGGATCTCCCGGGACAGCGATGATCGCGTCGCCAGTGACGCGTGCCGGTAGGCCTCGCGCAGGCTCTCGCGCTCCGTGACATCCCGGAGCAGACGGAGTCCCCGACGGACGACATCCACATTCGTCCTGGCTTTCAATTTTGCCTTCAACGCAAGGATGAGTTTCAATTCCTCGCGCGGAAGAGTGACGCTGGACTTGGTATCTCTTTTCATACTCGAGATGATACTGAGGCAATACTTTGTTATCAACGGAAAAAAATCAACCGCCTGCGGGACTGCTCAGGCCAAACGCCTTATTAGTGACTGTCGTGGTCTGGTCCAGGGTGATCCGAGGTCCTTTTTCAGTATCACCGGCGGCGATAGGGCCTCTTGCTCACTTGCGCGTCAGCCTCCCACGGGACAACGGTGATTCGAGTTTGTCTTACGTTGTGAGGCGAGAGAACGCGATTCGTGAGACTGGATGCCCGAGCCAAGTTCTCAGAGTCTCTGGCGGATCTTTTGGAAAGGCGCCACGCTTGCTGAAGCATAAACCTGGAAGGGGGATAGATCAATGTCGTGCAAGATGCGAATCCTGGCTCGCACAGGCCATCGATTTCTGCAGCGCTCAAATGCGTTGGTAGCGGCCTTGCTGATGGTTTTCGTACCTCTGCAAAGTATGGGGCAATCAACATTCCGCCCAGACGCGCTCATCGAAGCGGCGATGTACGAAGCCCGGGCTCGCGACCAGATGTCGTGCTGCCTGGAAGATGCTGAACGCTGGTGCCGGAAGACGATTGAAACGGGTCGCCGCTTCCGGTCGTCTGAGCGGGCCGAGCGCGACATGGCGGGCGCACTTGTCGCACGCGCCGAAATGCTGCTCGTCGAGATTCGCAGCAAGCGGGAACAGACTCGCGACGTCAGCCGGATGTTGGGCAAGCTGATGAATGATAACCGCCTTCAATCAGCAGAACGACTGCTGGCGGAGAACGCGGACTTGGCCTCCCAACCCCAAATCTCCTCGCTCAAATCCGAACTCGAACACCGGTCCTCCCAAGTCCAATTTTTGATCGAACGAGGAGACAGGATCGTCCGCATAGATCCGGGTGGAGCCTTGCGGTTCTACGAGCAGGCACGCAAGGCAGACCAGGAACACCCGTTGCTGGCTTCGAAGATCGATGTGGCGAACCAATCCAAGCGATCCATGAGGAACGGCTCGGCGGGCAAGGTGATTTTGATTGGCCTGCTGCTGGCTGCGATCGGCGGCGCTGCTTACTACGAGTATGAAAAGCAGAAGCAGCTCAATGCAGCACGA
>JBEKYG010000361.1:0-5704 GCA_049511215.1 Acidobacteriota bacterium
CCACGAGCTTAATGCATCACAGAGAAACCGGCCTTGGTCCATCGCAAACCGTGGTGATAGACTACCATTTTCATGCGTCGTAGGGTGCGCCCCAAGCGCATGGGGGACTGTTCCGAAAATAGAAGCAGAAAACCGAAAGCATCGGGGTCGGTATCGGGATCGCAATCGCAATCGCAGTCGCAATCGGTTTTATAGATCTGCGAAAGCCGATAGCGATTGCGACTGCGATCCCGATACCGACCCCGATGATCGTCTCCCGGGGGAGCATAGCCTTTTCATGCATCGTCGGGTGCGCCCTGGCTTCTGGGCCACTGTCCCCAATTTCAAGTCATCGGATGATGGCGAGCGTGTCTTCCAGGTAGTTGAGAATGAGCTTCTCCGGCTTATAAGGCATGGTCAGTTCGAACGGGGTTTCATGCCCTTTGATGCCGATCAGCCCGATACGCAGGACTTTGCCCGAAACCTGTGCATACAAGGGCAAGGAATCGAGCCAACCCGCGGGCACACCACTCTGGATAACCTTGCCTTGGGCCCTCCACTGCCCGTTGCCGGCGTCACTCGTTTGCCACTGGATCTGGTACTCTGGAATGCCGGTGCCGTAAACATACTGGCGGAAAAACCAGTCCAGGCGCCCGTTGTGCTCGAGGTCCATCGCCGGAATCATGTGCTTTTCCGCAATCGCTTTGAAGTCCTCCGTTGAGGCCGCCTTATTGTCGTAGGTCTGGCCATAGTCCTTCATCAGCGCGATGAAGCGGTCATCCGAGTTATTGCTCTGGGCGTTCCTGAGCAGCTGACGAAACGCGTTCACGACCAACCCGCCCTTGTTGTAGACAATTCTCTGGTAGTCATCCGGTGCATCGGACGAAGCCAAACGCTCTCCCATCCAGATCGGACCCACCGATTCGTAGACGCGGTTTTTTCTGTCCCGGGCGAGGAGTTCCTCCTTATCCCGTTTGAGCCGGTTCAGGTACTCTTTCTCGTTATCGCGAAATTGCACGTAGAGGTTCCCTGAGAACTGGGCAAAGCCTTCCGACAGCCATTGATCATGGTAACTCTTCCAGCCGACCCGGTGCCCCCACCACTGGTGTGAGGTTTCATGCGCCCGGAAATAATCGGTGATCTGGATGGCCTTGTCAGACCCGGAAATTCCAAGAGCATTGCGCTGAGTGGAGTCCAGGAAAGACAGGGCTGAAAGATAAATCAGGGTGGGCCAGCCCTGGCCATAGGAATAGGGTATGTTGGTGACGGCCAGTCGTTCGTATGGATATGGCCCGAAGTAGCTGCTGAACAAGCGTATCATGTTCCCCAACTCGGTTCCCATGGTCTTGACCATCGCGGCGGGACTGAGCGACCCCAGCGGCGCTTCCGTACCCAGGTTCAGGATCGCCTTCATGGTATCGTCGGGTTCGGGATTGGCGTAAGCCTCAATGGTGACATTTCCTGCCTTCTCGGCGTAGAGCTTGAATTGGCCGAAGGCAAAGCCGGCCACGGAGAGCGGTATACCGCTTTTCCAGTTGGTTACTCTCCAGTCTCCTTCGGCGGCTTCACTGACCTTGTTTCCCGTAGCCACCAGGGTGTAATTCTTCGGGGTGTGGAAAGTCATCTCAAAATCAGCGCGGGTAGCGAAGCTGATGGGACGCGAAGGATACCAACCGTAGCTCTGACAGAAATAGCTGCCGGCGCCGACTCTCTGGACGACATGTTTTCCGGCGTAACTGAATTCGAGAGTCAGGCTGTTGCCGGAAACCGAGGGTGAGGGAAGCACCACGGCAATATAATCACCGTGAGATTGGGCGTTCTCTTTGGGATCGCGAGGCTGAAAGAACACCAGCGGTTTTGCTTCCGCATCTTTGACCGACTCCGCGCGCAGATTTGAATCCAGCTTGAGGATGAAAACCCGCTCGCCGGCTGCTTTGACAGCCAGAGTTACCTGGCAAATGGCTCTAAGTTCAGCTCCCGATGTAACCTTGGCATCAATTCGATACTTTTTGATGGCAAAATCTTCCCGGGCCAGCGGGTCGGAGTAGGCCTCAGCAGCACTGAGGCCACCAGTCGGGAAACTCAGCCAACTGTCGAAATTCGTGACCTGGACCCCGGACACCCAGCGCCCGATCGTCACTTCTTCTGGATCGAGTGCATCTATGCCTATTTGAATCCACCCTTTTTCGTTGGTTTTCAGATCGGCGAGAAACAGGGCCGTGCGTTTTCGATCTTGGGACAGAATCGATTTAAATAAACGGGGAACGAATTCACCGCCGACATCCTCGCGCTCCGTCTGGCGGCGCAGGTAGAGTTCACCGGCACTCTTGTCCGTAGTCGGGCGCCAGTGAACCTGCCGAGCGATGTCTTCGTAAGTTCCATCCGAAAAGGTAAAGGTGGCCTCCGTGAAATCCATCCCGAGGGTGTCCTGGCCGGTGAACAGGTGGAGCTGGTGGGATTCGATCGCGCTGGGCGGTTTCACTTCGACTCGGCCAGTTCCCCGAAACGTCGCGCCATATACAAGATCCTGCGCGGGCTTACTGAACTGGATCGTCCCGGAATTCAGGACGATCCGAACGCGATCCCGTTCTAGAATCACGTTCTCAGCGGAAGCCGATTTCTCCGGATCGAACGGCGCTTGTACGAGCTGCTGCCACAAGCCGGCCGGATCGGACGCGCTGGTTTGTGCTGCGCAGGTTGGAGTGAACACAAACAAAAAAACCAGATACCAAGAAGCCCTGCAGTATGGGGATGTCATGTTTTTTTGCCTCCAGAAGGAAGCCCTCGTTCAGATGTAATGCAAGACTGCCAAGAATTCTTATATACCTAAAGGGCCGATTCATTGTAAAAATATGCATCAACCCCACATGAGGAGAGGAGGGCATATGGAAGAGAGCGTAATGGGCGTCAACGAAGAAGCTCCACAAATGAGTTTTTCTCAAAAGCTGACAGGCGTTTTCTTTGAACCGAGCAAGACCTTCGCGGACATCAACCGCAAGCCGTCCTGGCTTGGCATCTTTGTGATTATGGGCATCCTGCTCTTCCCCTACACCTATACGATTATGAGTCGAACCGATACGACATCTGCCGCGCGTCAGAGACTGGAGGCATCCGGGGCATCTCCGCAACAGGTAGAGCAACAGATGCAGGTTGTTGAACGGCTGACGCAAAGTCCTATTTACCTGTACGGAATCTCGGGTGTTTCGCCCCTGCTTAACCTCATTGTTTATCTGATCATGGCCGGGATTTTCCTGCTGCTGTTTGTCATCATGGGAGCGCCCTTGAACTTCAAGAAATCACTGGCAGTAACCTATTGGGGGTTGTTCCCGCCGGGAGCGATTTCGATGCTCCTCTCGATTGCCATTTTGTATATCAAGGAACCCGGCACCATTGACGCACAGCATGTGTTGATGAGCAACCTGGGCCCCCTGGTGGACAGCAAGGCGCAGCCCGTTCTATTCAGCCTGCTTTCTTCGATCGATCTCTTTGCCATCTGGTCGATCTCGCTTCTCTCCATCGGTTTCGCCGCAGTCTCTGACAAGAAACTGACCACGAAGAAGGCCGCGACTGGAATAGTGATCCTCTGGCTGATTCTTGTTTTGGGGAAGATGGGCTACTACGCCATCTTTGGGAAGTAGATTCGCAGGCAACAACCGCATAGGCCTCCAAGACCTCAAGGACTCTGCATGGATACCTTCGAGGTCTTGGAGGTCTCCGCGGTTTGCCTGGTCGGCTCATTCCGCCAGATTAAGAAAGAGGCTGGCGGTCCCATAAATGCCCACGTCCTTCCGGAGTTTTGCAGGCACGATGGGGAGTGTGGAGACGAAGTCGCGGTTGACCGTGTAGTGCGGAATCGTCTCGCGGATCTTGTCGAAAAGCGGCTTCCCAATCTGTGAAACTCCGCCTCCGATCACGATAATTTCGGGATCCAAGACCGATATCATGCCGCCCAACCATACCCCCAGCAAGAACCCGGTCTCGTCGAGGATCAACCGGGCAATTCGGTCCTTGAGTTTGGCGGCATCACCAATCATCTTGGGAGTGATCTTACTTAGATCGCCTTTGGTCAGGGTGCGGAGAAGGCTGGGCGCGCCATGCTCCTGCTCCAACAGGACGCGTGCCCGGCGCGCCATCCCGGGTCCGGCCGCCAGGGCCTCAATGCAGCCGCGCGTGCCACACCCGCAAAGATAAGGGCTGCGGTAGTCGATCGGGACATGCCCGCCTTCGCCGGCCACGCCATTCTTGCCATGATATATTTTCTTGTCGATGATAATGCCCGTTCCAATGCCGGTGCTGACCGTTACGTAGAACGCATCGCGGTAACCGACGGCCGCGCCGATCAGGACCTCAGCCAGGCCGGCGGCATTGGCGTCATTTTCCACAATGGCCGGCACCCCAAACCGCTCACGGACCAACTGGGCAAGCGGGACGGTTCTCCATGATGGCAGGTTGGGCGGAGTAAACACCACGCCGGTCTTTGGATTCAGCGGACCCGGAGCGCACATTCCAATGCCGCGCAGATTGTCCTTTCCTCCAGCATGCCGGATCAACCGCTCAATCAAACGGAAGACCTGTCCCAGGCTGGTTTTCAGGTCTTTATCGGCCAGCGTCGGCACCACCAGAGATTTGGCCAGGCGCCCTCTTGCAGTCACCAACCCGCCGGCAATCTTGGTCCCACCGATATCGATCCCGATCGTCAGCTGCTGCTTCGTTGTTTTCTTAGCCATCCGCTTCCCTCGCTCATTTTGTACACGTATCGTCGCAGGCCTATCGTACCCGGTTCGGCATGGTACCACGGTTTTGCGTTATTTGACGCGGCCTAACCCCCAAGACTCCAAGGCGGCAGAACTTGAATTCGAGATTCGAAATTCGAAATTCTAAAATCTCGAATCTCGAATCTCGAATTGCCGAATTCCCGCAAATTCCACTCAGTTTGGTGGTATTCTCCGGCATTCCCATAGAATGGCGAGATGGCAACCTCATTGACGAATAACGAAAGGCGGCAAGGATGAGACTCAGCGGAACCTTGATACGCAGCGCGATCGTGGCGGCTCTGGGTGGCCTGCTTTTTGGCTTCGACACCGCCGTGATTTCCGGTTTAAAGATCGCAAGATTTTTGCCGCGTTGCCTATATATCGGACCTGGGAAGGGAGTGTCAACAGTTCCATTTGAGCAGCGATCCTATTGATGCGGGGCCGGGTGTTATCGGAAATTCTCCACCAGCATGATGTCACTGCCGGTTTGATCCATCTGGGTAAAGAGGAGCCACCGCCGGTCGCGCGAGACGGATAAGCCGGGCGCTGATCTAGATAGCGGCTTGCCGAGCGCGGCGACCTGCGTTACCCTGCCGCTGGCAAAGTCGAAGAATTCGATGACCGGCTGGGAGGGCGTAAAGGCCGTGGCAAAATAGATTCCTTTTTCGACCACGGTCCAGAGGCGCCAGTATCCTGCCTGGTGCCGATCCAGGAGCGGCGTCTCCTCGCCTCCCGCGGCGGGAATCTGCCAGATGCCGGGAACGGCTCGGCCCTTCGCATAACAAAAGATCTTGCCGTCGGTGGATTCGAAGCCTTCAAACCCGCCATGCCGGGTCAGTTGCACGGCATCGCCACCCTCGAAAGGCACCTTCCAGACCTGCATGCCGCCGCCGCGGGTGGAACCGAAGTAGATCCACTTCCCATTACGAGACCAACTCGGAGCCACATTTTCGGCGGCGTCCATGGTGAGG
>JBEKYG010000362.1:0-5702 GCA_049511215.1 Acidobacteriota bacterium
CCCCCAGGCCCGCTGGCTAGGCGCGAGCGACGAGCATGCCGGGTTGCATGTAAGGAGCGAGCAACAACGCCAGCGGGCCTGCGGGCCGCAGCCCGAAGGGGCGCGGCGGCGGGCGGGCATCTGCGGCGTTGCCGCTCCTCGACGATGTCACCACATCGCCTGCGTCGCGGCGCCTTGCATCTGCCCGCTCGGCGCTCGCGCCAAAGCGTAAACGTTATTCATTGACAGGCCCTTAGTCAACTTGGGCCTAAAGCTTTTAATGGATTGGCCGATGCGTCGAACATGGAATATCATCGACGCGAACCACGGTTTGAAATCGATCAACCCGTGACAGTGACCAACCTCAACCGGGCGGGCATGCCGATGCTTGGGCATCTCGTCAATTTTTCGGCCATAGGGACTCGCTTGATCCTGGATCAACAGATACCACCCGGTACCATGGTCAAAATCGAATGGGGTGGAACGATCCTGCTGGGTGAGATCATTTACTGCTTCCAGCAGGGCAAAGAGTTTGCAGTGGGACTCGAACTGGAGGACGCGCTCTACGAAAGGGAAATGGTCGCCTCCATGGCTGAGAGTTGGGCCGCGCAGGTCTACGGGAAACGCTAACCAACCCCATTCGAAAACCCCTGATTGACCACCTCCAGTAGCTGCCTCCGTGACTCAAAGAATCGTCGGCGAAGCTTGATTTCCCGAGCAGGCAACCCTGACCAGCATTGCCGCAACCAAAATCTACCTCCAAGACTCAAAGACTCTAAGAAATCAATGGCTTAAATTCTTCGAGTCTTGGAGACTTTGAGTCTTTGAGGCAAAAATCCTTGCCAACTGGGCAAGGATTTGCAGATAAGCGGTGGTTATGACGGTTGGTGGCTGCCTTCGCGCGGGGAGGCGCGCACGGCGCGGTCATAGGCCCAGGAGCGGATGTGCTCGACCTGTTCGCGCATCGTCTTCGACAGCGGAATGACGTTAAGCGCAGCGCGATGCAGTTCCTCAAAACTCATGGATTTGTTCTCGAGCCGGACATTGGTGAGGGCGGAGACGACGCACTGCTCGATTTCAGCGCCGGTCCACCCTTGCGTGATGCGCCTGAGCCGGGTTACTTCGAGCGCGTCGGGATCGATGCCGCGCTTCTGGAGATGGATACGGAAGATCTCAATACGCTCATCCTCGGTTGGGATATCGACGAAAAACACCTCGTCGAACCGGCCCTTGCGGATCATCTCTGCCGGCAGAAGATCGATGCGATTGGCAGTCGCGGCCACAAACAGGCCGCGGGCTTTCTCCTGCATCCAGGTAAGGAAAAAAGCGATGATGCGGCCCAGGTTGGTGCCCGCCTCGGTACCCTGGCCCGTGAGGCCCATCTCGATCTCGTCGAACCAGACTACGGCCGGCGCCAGAGATTCGACCGTGCGGCAGGACTCGGCAAAGGCGGCATCCGGATTGCCGTGGCGTCCGGAAAAAACCTCGATCATGTCGATGCGATACAGCGGCAGTCCAAAACAGGCGGCGATTGCCTTGACAGACAAGCTCTTGCCGCAGCCGGAAACCCCCATCACCAGTACCCCTTTGGGCACAATCTCCGCCGACAGGCTCTCTCGCTCCAAAAACAGTTTGCGTCGCGCCAGGAGCCAATTTTTCAGATACTCGAGGCCGCCGACGTGCTCGATCCTTGTTCCGTCGGCGATGTAGTTGATCAATCCTCCTGACTGATTGACAATGAGTTTTTTCTCTTCCAGCAGCAGCGGGGTCGAATTCCCGTCGAGCTTGCCTCCCAGCGCGAGCGCGCGGCGCAGTGCATGGCGGGCCTCATCGACGGTGAGACCCTGCAGAGCGCGTCCAATCTTGAAGATCGCCTCCTTGCCGGTATTCACCTTGAAGCCCTGCCGTGCCAGCACCCGTGTTTCGCCGGCCAAAAAGTCGAGCATTTCCTCCAGGTCTGGATGATGCAGCTCGATGAAGGCGATCTGATGGGAGAGCTCATCCGGGAGCACACGCAAAGGCGAGGTGATGACGACAAATTTGCCGGTGTCGAGGCTGGCCTCGTACAGATCCCGGAGCTTGCGCCGGATCTCCGGCCTGCTTCCCATAAACTCATGGAAATCGCGAAGGTGAAAAATCGCGGGCCCTTGGTACTCCGCGATGAAATCCAGCACGGCTCCGGCATCGAGTGGCTTTGCGGGTGCCGGGCTTTCGCCGAGCTCGACGAGGCCGCGAGTCGAGGTCCATGACCACACCGGCACCTTCGCAGGAAAGAGGCGCAGGGCCGCATACTGCAAGAGCTGCTGGGCGCGCACCTCCTCCGAGGTGCAAATGTAGATCAAAGGGCGCCCCCCTTGCACCAGGTCGCGCAGTGCAACGAAGGCTCGGCTCGCGGGCCGGTTCTCATCTTGGCTTGGGCTCACATCAGCCTCCATTTTGGACTCCTGAATCTGCTGCGAACTTTACAACGGCGCGTGTCGCGGCACAAGGCTCTTCAGGACCCTGCGATTCAGGTACTGCAAACGACAAGCCGCCAGAAATAGCATGGCGCAGCATACCCGCAACCCAAAAGATCTCACCGCTGATGCACACAGACAAACACTGTGCGACTGCGGATGAACGCTGATCAACGCAGGTGAATTATGGATGATATCTGCGTTGATCCGGGTTCGTCCGCGGTTTCTCTTGCCTCCCTGCCGGCAGTGAAAAAATCCTTTCTGGCCCGCAAAGGATTCGCGGGTAAGCATTACGAATCTTTGCGAATGGTAAATTCTGCGAACCGATCGGCCGGAGTCTTTTTGCTTTCTTCAAACACAGGGGATCCGCGCAGCGATGATTAACCCGCATTTCTCACCAGGTTTCGTAGCGAGGCGGCGCAGACGGGCATGGATACAAGGCGCGCGACGGAGGGCCCCGCAGGCGTACTTGACAGTACGTCGAGGAGCCCGACGGAGCGCAACGCAGTAGACATGCCCGGATCCGACGCCGCAGTAGAAACCTGGTGAGAAATGCGGGTTAGACCCGCGCGGCCTCTCGATTCGACGGCTCGGTCTCAATCTGGACCAGCGCGGAGCGCCGGGAGGTCTCTTCGGCCAGGGCTTTGGCCGCGCTTCCGCTCCGATAGCCGCGTGAGAAGAATGAGGCACGCACGGTATGCCAAAGTCCGCTGAGTGAACCGAACGTATGGTTGACCGCGCTGGCTTCGTAACCGCTATGCACCATGCAGTTGGCGCACTTGGGATTGCCCGATTCGGTGCCGTAGCTATGCCAGTCGGTCTGTTCCATCAGCTCGGCAAACGTCTTCACATACCCGTCTTGCAGCAGGTAGCAAGGTTTCTGCCAGCCGAACAGGCCGTAGCTCGGCATGCCCCAGGGCGTACATGCGTAACCGCGCAGCCCCATCAGGAACTCCAGAAAAAGCGGGCTCTGGTTGAAGCGCCAGCGTCGCTTCCGATTGCTCAGAATCATGTGGAATAGTCTTCGGGTTGCGGCTCTCCCGAGGAAGTGCTGCTGATCGGGCGCCTTCACATAGCTGTACCCAGGAGAGATCGTCATGCCTTCGACTCCCAGGTCCATCATCTCATCAAAAAAAGCGCGCACGCTCGCGGGGTCGGCACCGTCGAACAGCGTTGTGTTGGTTGTCACCCGGAATCCGTTCTTGGTTGCCTCCTTGATACCCTCGACAGCACGGTCGTACCCGCCCTTGCGGCAGACAGACAGATCGTGATGCTCCCGCTGTCCGTCCAGATGTACGTTGATCGTCAGAAACTTACTGGGCCGGAAGAGACGGATTTTTTCCTTGAGCAGCAGCGCATTGGTACAGAGATAAACGTACTTCCTCCTCTGAACCAGGCCTGCAGCGATCTCCCCGATCTGTGGATGCAACAGCGGTTCGCCCCCGGGAATGCTCACCATGGGGGCACCGCATTCCTCGGCCGCCTTGAAGCATTCTTCGGGGGTGAGATTCCGTTTCAGGATGTGCGCGGGGTATTGAATTTTCCCGCATCCGGCACATGCGAGATTGCATCGATACAGGGGCTCGAGCATCAACACCAAAGGATACCGCTTTCTCCCGGCCATCCTCTGTTTGAGTATGTACGCCGCCACCGTCCACATCTGCGAAATCGGAATACCCATAAGCTAAATATAACCGCGGCGATCATTGAGAGAAATCAAATAAACCACGAAACATACGGCGCGGGGCAGCCGCAACCAAAATCTAACGCCAAGACTCAAAGACTCTAAGACGCCAAGTAATTAAAAATCAAAAATTTGGCGTCTTGGGGTCTTGGCGGTAAAAATCCTTTGATTTAGAAGCCAAATCGTCGGGGGTTGCGGCCGACGATAATTGCCGCAAATACCTTGGGCACGTACTCGCAGGTTTCCTCTGGGAGCGCACGGGTACAGTAGAGGTACCAGAAGTTACGCTGCTTGATGGGATCCTTGACGTTCCTCACGGCTCGCCGCACTGCCTCACGGCCGCTGTTGTAAGCCGCCATTGCCAGCATCACCGAGCTTCCCGTCCCGAAATCAAGCACCAGGTCCCTGATGTAGCGGCTTGCCGCCTGAGTGGATTTCGCAAGGTCGAGACGTTCATCGACGCTCTCGTTCACCTTCATGCCATACTCGCGGGCGGTAACCTCCGTGAATTGCCAGAACCCCGCCGCTCCCTCACGGCTTGAACACGAAGGCAGAAATCCACTCTCCACCAGCGCCATGTAGGCCAAGTCCTCGGGCAGATGGTTCCGCCGGAGAATATCGCGCACCTGCTCGAGTTTCTTGCGCTCACCCGCAAGCACCTTTGCCATGAGATCGTGATCCCGCTCCTGGTATTGCCGAACAAAACGGTCCACCTCCTTGACAAACTCGGGCGGGACGCTGTACTCCTCCGCGCCGAACTCCTTCATGAGCGCATTGAGCTCTTGTTTGACGAAGTTTTCCTCCTGCTTGTACGGTTCGAAATCGGGGATGGCAGTCTGACGATTGAACAGCCTGTCGATCAACAGGCTGATCTGCAGATACTCGTCACCGCCCGCCGCCCGTTTGGTCTCCAATTGGAATGTTGGTTCGCCACTCTTCACTTGCGTGAGATTTGTTTTCCCCCAGCTGCCATAAGACAAGACGGCCGCCAGAACACAGACCAGGATCCCGGTGGCCACCCGGGAGCGATTCCAGAAACGGCGGATCTCACGGCCCTTCCTGATCTGAGGAGCTCTTTCATGGTCCTGGCCGCCGGCTGCGCGCTCGGATTCGGCTTCATGGCCTGACCGGTGCGGGTTGATTCCATGATCCGGAATCGGGTCATGGGACCCGGCGCTCTCCCCACGCAGCCCGCACAATGATTGATCCAACAAGAACACCAACTCGGGCCCGCTTGCCCCACGACGGATGAAGTAGTCCGGCCTAAGTACGCTCTTGCGCAGGTATTTGGCATTGAAGCGGCGTCCGCTTAAGTCATGGAGATGGTATAGGATTCCCTCGATCCTCAGCTCCAGCCGTCGGGCGCATGACCGTCTCGGCCGCCGCCAGGGCAATAAATCCAAATGGTTATCAGAATCCATCATGGGGTCCTTCCATAGTAGTACGCTGTATGCACAGCAGGCGGATGTGCCCCTGCACGCGCATGGCTATGAACTCAGACTATATGTTGCCACTGGATTTCCGGAACGCGCACTTCGAGCTGCGAGGGCCGGGCTGTGCCGGCGAAAGGTCGAGGTGATTTG
>JBEKYG010000363.1:0-12365 GCA_049511215.1 Acidobacteriota bacterium
GGGGCGTGAATCAGGCCCAGGGTCCCAACGCGGGTCCCGGGAAATACACGATCCGCCTTACAGTCGACGGCCAGGCTTACACGCAGCCCATCGAGATCCTTCTTCCCCCCGACAGCCACGGCAAGGAGGCCGAAGTCCAGGCCGCGGTGAAGCTGCAACTGCGCGTCCGTAACGACATCAGCACCGTGTCCGACATGACCAACACGATCGAGTGGTTGCGCACCCAGATCGAGGATGCGCGCAAGACGCTGGCTGGGCAAAGCGGCAAGGAGGCTCTGCTCAAAAACCTGGATGCGTTCGACAAGAAAATGCAGGATATCGAATATCAGCATCTCATCTCGAGATCGGAAGCCCTGAGCGACGACAAGTACTACGTCGAACAATATAAGCTTTACCTCAACTTGATCTGGCTCTATGAGGAGATCGGCGCAGGTGGAGGCGATGTGGCCGGTGGCGCCGACTACGGTCCTACCGACACGGCGGTCACTCTGGTCGCGGGCCTCGAGAAGGAGATCCAGGACGTGCAGGGGATGTATCGCACCCTGATCGAAAAGGAACTCCCGGCGTTCAACAAATCCATCGAGGGGAGCGGCATCCCGCAATTGCAGACTACAGGAGCGCCCGCGCCCACGGGTCGCGGCGGCCGTGGTGCCATCCAGCAGTCGCGGGCTCCGGGTGCCCCTTTCCCCGCACGAAGCGGGCGTTAGCAATTCTGCGCGGATTGCCACGGAGGAATGCCGAGCCCATTCAGCGCTCCACCATGGCAATCCGCGTTCCCTTTTGTCTTCGATGGTCTGTCGGGAGGCGTGGGACAAGATGGATCCTGCGATTCCTGCAGCGCCAGATTTAGAGTGCCCGCGAGACCCAGAAAATGCTATGATCTCGCCTGATTGCGGGCCCGGCGAAACAGCCACATGCCGGTGTGCAATCGCTATTAGCAGGCAGCGGATTTTCTGGTGAGCGTAGCTCAGCTGGTAGAGCTCTGGATTGTGGCTCCAGCGGCCGGGGGTTCGAATCCCCTCGCTCACCCCATACCATCGCACCCTCAGAAATGAGGGACAGTCACCACAACTCCCAAATTCCCAAGTTCGATATCATGCATCAGGGATAAGGATCCGGAATTCGGGAATTGTGGTGACAGTCCCTCTAATTGCGTTTCGAACAGAGGGTCCGCGGTTTCAGGCACAGCGGAGCAAAAATCCAAGGCTGGTGAAGTTTTCGATTCTGTATCAGGGCGATTTTAGGTATCTTTTAAGCGCGCACCCGTAGCTCAGTTGGATAGAGCGTCGGACTTCGAATCCGCAGGCCGCCCGTTCGAGTCGGGCCGGGTGCGCCACTTTACCCTTTGGTTTCCCATCACTTACAAGGTTCATTGTCTCTGCTCCAAACCCTCGCCTATTCATTTTGGGGTACAGTGGGGTAATTACGCGGTTTTAGCATCTTTGTCGGCCTGTCCTTTCAGCGCATTCTGAAGAGCATCCACAGCCGCTTTCTTGTGGTCCCCTGATAGGTGCGCGTATCGCAGCGTCATCTCTATTGACTTATGCCTTAGAATCTCGCGCACAGTGGCCAGGTCCACACCAGCCATGACAAGGTGACTTGCCGCAGTATGTCTCAGCGTATGGAAAGTCACTCCCTCCAGCTTTGCAGCCCTGACTGCCTTTTCAAATTGCCGCTTAAAATCGCAAAATGGTTTTCCAGGCACCATTCCTGGAAAGACATAGTCAGAGTCCAGCCGGCGCGGGATTGTGCGCAGAAGGTCGGCTACAGTCTGATTTAAGGGTATCGTGTCGCACTCCCCGTTTTTCTGATCGGGCAATTCGATGTAGCGCTCCCGCAAGTTCACGTTCACCCAAATGAGGTTCAAGATCTCGCTTTTCCTCATCCCCGTGTTGATTGCCAGTGTTACGACTTGCCGGAGGGTTGCAGATGGGCAGGCATCCAAAAGCGCATTGCACTCTTCGGGTGTCAGATAGCGCAGTCGACGGTTATTTTCTTTGTTGAGCTTCACTCCGCTTGCGGGATTTTGTCCAAGAATTCCCCAAGCAACGGCTTTAGAGAACATATGCTTCAGCGCAGCCATTTCTCTGTTGACCGTGGCAGGTTTCATCGGAGTTTTATAGCGTGACAATGAAGTAAGCCGTTCTGCCTGATAGTCCTCTATT
This sequence comes from Acidobacteriota bacterium, assembly GCA_049511215.1. Lineage (GTDB taxonomy): Bacteria > Acidobacteriota > UBA6911 > UBA6911 > UBA6911 > JAFNAG01. Next base: position 2,166 of record JBEKYG010000363.1, read on the forward strand.
GTGGCGCGGGTGATTTTAGAAAGCGGGGTTTCCTTCCCGAGTTTTTCCTCTATTAGGCCGATGCGCTGTTTCTTGCTTCTGACATCTTTCTGCCTGGTATCCTCGCACCATTGCAGATAGCGTGCAGCAAGATCCCAAAGAGTCTCCTTGGGCTCTTTCTTCTTTTCCAGCCAACGTCCCTCATCGATCAGAGTCTTCATTTTGCGCAACGCCGCTTCAGCCATTTCAAAGGTAGCGAAGCTCTCTCGCAGTTGCTCAAACTTGTAAAAGGTATCAACGCGCCATCGCTTCCCGTGTTTATAGATTCCAGGGATCTTTTTCTGGCGCTTCTTTTCTGTAGGCTTATTTTCAGGTGTGGATTCTGAAGCAGAGTCCGTTAATATGTCGTTAGCCATGCGTTCCTCGCGTTAGGAATGCAAGGTTAGGGGCCGGTTGCGGTTGCACCCGCTGCCGGTCCCGCTCCATGCGGTTTACTTCTTCAATCGTTTCTCGATCACCAGCTTGATTCCTTCCCGAACGAAGTAGGACACGGGCAAGTTCTCCCGATCCGCGATCTTCTCCAGGGCTTCCATTTCCTCGTCCCTGATGCGAATAGCGATCAGGTTTTTTTTGCGCTCTTCGTCCGGTATCAGCCGTTTCCGTTTGGTACTTTGTCGCATGAAGTATGTATAACATTATATTTTACTCTCTGTCAAGCATATTCTTCTCGTTCCTTGCTCTGTACTGCCCCAGGTTGCATGATCTTCGCTGGGTCCATATCATTCCATGCCTCGATGTCCGTCACCCATGCCGCAATCCAATGCTGGCAAACCACCCGTAAGCTGTTGCGACCTGTTAAAAGTTGTTGCCAGCAACAGGTTGTATGGCTGTTGTCGCTGTTAATCCCCTTTAGGGGATAACAGCTACAGCAACAGGTTTTCTGTCACTGCCTGTTTTTTGATGTCATAAACGGCTTTCACCCCAGGACCACCCTCATCGACTCTCTCGATCCTGCCCTTTCGTGCCAATCGATAGACGGCAGCACGGGCAGCAATATCGCTGCACGTGTCGGCACGATCCATGATCTTTCTAACCTCAGATCTCCCATTAGCAGTGAGGAACCGAAGCACGTATTCTTCCGAATCAGGCAGACGTTTTTCTGTCTTCACAGGATCGGCACACGCGAGGTGGAAACACCCAATCTCGAAATGGGCTGTTGCCGAAAAGGGCGAAACAAGCTCATCCCGAAACTTTTCACAAGTGAAGTTGATCAGGGTAGAATCTGGCTTTGATTCGATCTTGAGCATGAGATCTACCGCTCCCTTCATCGCGGAGGACCCACGGTAATTCCCTTCCTTGTTAAGAGGGTCTTCTCCAAATCGTGTGGGTGAAAATTGACAGATAATCTCGCGAGACCGGCTCTGGGCAAGGGATTCGCGAGTTTTCGATCGTCAGAAAACGTGGCATGATTTGCGAATGCGATTTCATCGATCCCTTTTGGAGGCGTATCGCTTCCTCGGCTTTCGCCCGCTTTCATCGATGCGGGGAATATTTGGCGATCCCAGAGCTCGGCTGGTGCGGCTCTGCCGCAGGGGAAAAAAACTAAGTGCGGAACCTGCGGCAAAGTTCATCGGTTCTTCTACGATCACAGGGTGCGTCGAGTTCGAGATCTGTCCTGCGGCGACTGGAGAATCTACCTCGAGTTCGAGGTTCGGCGCGTCAACTGCCGGAGTTGCAGCAAGGTGAAGCAGGAAGCACTGTCTTGGTTGGCCGACATTCCGTCTTGCACCAAGCGCTTCGCCTTCTTCGTCGGGCGTCGTTGCCGGGCTGCTACCATTCAGGATGTTGCCAAGGAACTGCATCTGGACTGGAAGACCGTCAAGGAACTGGAAAAGCAATACATGCGCGAGCAGTTGCGCAGGGTGGGCACGCCTGGGCCGAGAATCATCGGGATCGACGAGATCTCCGTCAGGAAGGGCCATAGTTACCGGATCGTAGTGAGCGATCTGATCCGTCGCCGACCCATCTGGTTCGGAGGCAAAGTCCGCTCGGAAGAGAGTATGGACCAGTTTTACCAGTGGCTGGGCCCCAAGAAGAGCAAACGGATTCGGCTGGCGGTTATGGACATGTGGAAGCCTTTCAAGAACTCAACCTTGAAACCTGAACATGCACCGCAGGCGAAGATTCTCTTCGACAAGTTCCATGTCATGCGTCACCTGGGCGAGGCCCTGGACAAGGTGCGCAAGAGCGAGTATGCACGCCTTGGGAGCGGCGGTTTAATCCGCCCCCCAATATGCCGGTTTGAATGTCCCTCCCATAGTAGCATCAATGCGAACAGCTGTTGAGTATCCTGCTGATTTCCCGCTGTAGCCGTTGCTCAATACCCTCCATATCAAGCCTCAGTTGCATCTGAGCCTGCGATAGTTGGTTGCGAAGACGTACTGGTTTGTGAGATAGGCGCGTCAGCGCCTCGGAGGGGTGGGGGTCCAGGAAGCCCCCGGACCCCCTGAGAGATCGGGACAGCAGGTGACCCCTGTCGCCATCGATGCTCTCTGTCGAGCATCTCTCTTCTTCCGGTCCCTGTAAAGCCCTTTCATGGGCGCTTATAGGTGATCGATTGCCGGATTTACAACTGCGAACGATGTCATCAGGAAGTGGTGATCTGCCGGAAGTGCGACTGCGGCAACCGGTATTGCCGGCCGTGTGCTCCGCTGGCGCGGGCGGAAAAGCAGCGGGCAGCGGGCGTGCTGTATCAGAAGACCGAAGCCGGCAGGCTGAACCACAAAGTGCGTCAAGAGTGTTATCGGGCCAGGCTGGCGGAAAAGGTGACGCATCACGGTGACTTGGGAGCGGTCTTAAGGCAAAACTCCGCCGTAGCCGCCCTTCAGAGTAATCAGGAGAGCCAGGATGAGCGCCGGGAAGAGCCGCCACAGCCACTGCCAACGCCTCAACGCCGCTGCGACTTCTGCGGTCGTCCGTGCGTATGCGCCGTACGTGTCGGGCCGCTCCCTCGGCGCCCAACATTTTGTCGGCGCGGCCCTCGGCTGCCGGGCCATATCGCCGGCAAACGCAGGTGCTGAAACGCAAGGAGCATGGGCGAGATGACGAATCGGGAGACCGGATGTGCAGGCGATACAGGGGGAGATGCTCGACATAGTGCAGATAGGCACGAGCTACGGACGGGTGAGGTGTCTCGTACCACGGCAGGTCGAGCAGATGAAAGCAACCTTGACGGCGCACGGGCAACTGACAGCGCTGGTGGTTGTGAAACGGCAGAGCGGGATGGAACTGATCGACGGCTTCAAGCGGCACCGGGCGGCCGAACAGATGGGATGGACCACGCTCCGGGTGATGTCGATGGATGTGGACGAGCAGGGCCAGTGGGCGGCAATGCTGGCTCTGAACCGGGCAACCCACTCGATGAGCGTGCTGGAAGAGGCGCTGGTGCTGCGCGAGATGGTGGCGATGGGCATGACGCAGACGCAGATCGGCCAGATCCTGAACCGGCACAAGAGCTGGGTGTCGCGGCGGATCGGCCTGATCGAGCGGCTCCATCCGGGAGCGGCGCGGCGTCTGCTGTCGTTGCCCGCGGGCAACCAGCTGGAACTGGCGACGGTGGTGATGCATCACGGCCTGGGAAGTCAGGAGACCGAGCTGTTGGTCAGACTCTGGAAGAATGCGGACCCGCCGGTCCGGGATTATCTGCTGGCTCATCCGCGCGAAGCGCTGACCAATGCGCGGTCGGGGGATCCCGAGGAGCCGCCGGATCCGCGCCTGACGCCGCGGGGACAACGGCTGCAGCGTTATCTTCGGATCCTGCAGGGAGTGGCGCCGCGAACCCTGCAGATCCTGCGGCCGAGCCCCGAGGAGGAAGACCTGCTGATTCTGGCCGGCGACCTGGAATCGACGAGGTCGTCGCTATCCCGCCTGATAGAGGCGCTGGATTCCGCAAGACCGCGCGCAAGCTGAAAGCGCAGAAACGCGCCGGCCGCGACGAGCAGATCCTCAGCCTGCTCGCCCAGGGATATCGCAACAAGGCCATCGCGCGGGAGTTGGGCATCGACGTCAAAACCGTCCGCCGCGTGAGGAGGGGCGCGAAAAAACGAAAGCCGCGCGCGTCGAAGCTCGATGCCTTCAAACCCGTGATTCAGGAACTGGTCGTCAAGAAAGACCTGACCGCGATCCGAGTCCTGCGGGAGATCCGCGCACTCGGGTACCAAGGCGGCTACAGCGTGCTCAAAGAGTATGCCCGCTCGATCCGCCGCCGATCCCGGCGCCGCCCGCACCTGCGATTCGAAACCGATAAGGGCCGGCAGGGTCAGGTGGACCTGTCGGATTACACCGTCGATTTTCGCGGCCAGGCCACGGAAGTGGTGTGCTTCTCCATGATTTTCGGCTACAGCCGCTGGCAGTTCATCCGGTTCACCGAGACGGCCAACGCCCACTCGGTGTGCCACAGCCACGTGCTGGCGTTCGAAACGGCGGGCGGCGCGCCGCATGATATTTTGTATGACCGAATGAAGCAGGTCGTGCTCGAGAGTTACGCCGGCCGCGTCGTCTTTCATCCGCTGTTTGCGGCGCTGGTGAATCATTACGGTTTCAGAGCGATTCCCCTGGCGCCCGGCTACAAAGAGGGGAAAGGCAAAGTAGAAAACCCGTTTAAATATGTGTACTCCGATTTCCTCAAGGGAAGCACGTTCCATGACCTCGAAGACCTCAACCGTAAGGCAGAAGCCTGGCTGCGCGAGATTGCCTGGGTGCGCAAGCACGGTACTACCCAAGAGCGGCCGCTGGATCGCATGGATGAGGAACGGCCGTATCTTATTCCGCTGCCTCGCCGCCCGTTCGTCGCGGCCCGGGTCGAGGACCGGCTCGTCGGTTTCGATTTTTGCGTCGCCTGGGATACCAATCGGTACAGCGTGTCACCGATGTTCGTGGGCCGTTCGGTCAAGGCAATGGCGCTCGACGGAATCCTGGACATTTACCTCGATGACACGATTATCGCGCGTCACCCACTGCGCCAGACGCGTCACAAACGCTACATCCTTCCCGAGCACGAGAGCGAGTTCCGCAGGCACAGCACCAGCCGGCACGTGCTCCAGGAGCAGTTCTTGCGTCTGGGAGAAATCGCCGAGACATTCACCGACGGGCTCGTCAAGGCGCATGGCGGCGCCGCCGGGTATCACATCTCGGAGATTCTGAAGCTCGCCGACCAGGTCGGGATGCCGCGCGTATTGGAAGCCCTGCGCCATGCGGCCCGTTACGGCGCCTTCAGCCACACTTCGGTGGCGCGTATCGTGCGCGGCAAACAGCCGGCCCGGCAACGCGCATCCAGTTTCCCTTCCGAGTCGCCGCCAAAACATGTCGCCGAGTATCTGAAAGCATCCGGCCATAAACAGCGCTCGATCGAGCATTACGAGCGGCTGCTGAAAGAAAAAGCGCGCAAACCGGGAAAGAAGTGAGGACCCAACCATGGCTTCCGAGGAACGAGATCAACTGCTGGCCAACCTGCGCCGCCTTCAACTCCGTCACGCCGCCAACCGGATCGACGATCTGCTGCGCGAGGCCGCGCAGTTGAAACTCGGCCACCTCGGTTTCCTCGCCCGGGTCGTCGAGACCGAAGTGCTGGGGCGGACCGAGACCGCCACCAACCGCCGCATCCACGAGGCCCATTTCCCTCAACTCTGGCGGATCGAGGATTACGACTTCAAAGAACAACCCTGCCTCGACCGCAAGACGATTCTCGACTTGGCCGAGCTTGGCTTTCTCGATCGGTGTGAATCGGTCTTCTTCCTCGGCCCTTCCGGCGTCGGCAAGAGCCACCTCTCAGTCGGTCTCGGAGTGCGCGCTTGCGCCGCCGGCTATCGCGTCCGCTATGTCCGCACCTACGACATGCTCAAGGATCTCCTGGCCTCGATGGCCGATGAGACTTTCGACAACCTGCTGGAGGATCACTGCCGTCCCGATCTTTTGATCCTCGACGAAGTCGGAAACCACCCCGCCAATCCCGTACTCGCCGAGCGCAACTTCGCCGGCGTCTTCTACGAAGTCGTTCACCAGCGCTACCGCCACGGCTCGGTCATTCTGGCCAGCAATCTCGGCGTCAACGACTGGGCCACCGCGCTGGGCGGGCCGCCGGGGCTGGTGGCCACGGCGCTCGACCGCCTCCTGGAGGGGGCTCACATCATCGCCTTTCCCCCCGACGCCCCAAGCCACCGCACCAGGTGCGAGCGCGGCCCCGGGCCGTTGCCAAAACCGCGCCCCCGGCGGCGCAACGGCGCGGCCGGAATGCGCCGCAGTCGTCCGGAACAGTCCCGGTGAGGGTCTATGCCCCAGGACCTGCAAGCTCTAAAGCAACGCATTCCTCTGCTGGATTATCTGAGACGCCATGACTGGACGGCACGACCCGTCGGAACTCATCAGGAGTTCGTCGGCTTATGTCCCTTGCATCCGGAAACTCACCCGTCCTTCTATGTCAATGCCGCCAAGAATGTCTTCTACTGCCACGGCTGCGGCCGTGGCGGCGACCTCATTCGCTTCGTCCAGCTTTTGCTGAATCTCTCTTTTCGTGAGGCTCTTGTTCACCTGAAACAACATCTCGGTTTGCCCGAGCCTGGGGAGGATGAAGCTCTTCGGGAAGCTGTCGACTTTTACCAGCAGCAGCTCGGCTGCCATACCGAGGGTGTGGATTACCTGCACGGCCGCGGCGTGCATGATGCCAAACTGATCGAACAACTCTCGATCGGGTACGCCCCCGGAGGAATGCTCTATCGCCACATGTCCCGGCTGGGCTATCCAACCGATCTCCTGATGCAACTCGGGCTCATCCATCAGGGCAAGGATGCCTTCTATCATCGGATCGTCTTCCCCTGTTTTGATGGCAGTCGCCCGGTGAACTTGTATGGCCGCAGTATGGGCGGCGCCGCGCGCCACCGGTTCCTTCCACGTCCCAAAGGAGGCTTATTCGCCTGGAGTACAGTCCGCAATTATCCCCATGTGATTCTGGCCGAAGGTCTCTTCGACGTCGCTGTTCTTTGGCAGGCGGGTTTCGTCAATACCAGCTGCGCCTTCGGCGTCCACCTGACCGATACGCAGGTATCGCAGCTATCCGACCGGCTGGACCGCACGGTCTTTATTGCATTCGACTCTGATCTGGCGGGGCAAAATGCAGCTCGCACTCTGGCGCAAAGACTCCAGAGCAGTACCGGGGTGAATGTCAGGATTGTCGATCTCCCGGCTGGACAAGACCCAAACAGCTACTTCGTTGGCGTTGGTGGCGCTTCAACAGCCGAATTCGACAGCCGCCTGCGCAATGCCCGCTGCCCATAAGCATTCGAAGCCGTGCTCGGAGCATGCGAAATGTGGATGATTATGTCACCCCTTACCTGTGCTTGCACTGAGCGAACCACACGAACTAATCCGAGAAAACCAGCTGAAGACATTGAGGAAAATCGTCAGAAAGGAAATCTCTATTCCGGCGCTCGGCAGCTACCTCACTCGGACTACTGGCCCAATGTCTCGCCTGACAACCCTCCCATCCCACACCACGACCTCCGCCGATCAAAATGCCTCCTGGAACTTTAAATACACCGGCAAATCAATCTTCTGAAGGGGGAATAAAGACCGGCACACTGGGGGCAAATTAAACCGGCGTTGCCATAAAAAACAAAAACGCCACGGATTCCACGGATTACACGGATTCAAAAAGCCTGGCGGATGATACGTTTTAACTGGAGCGACCTGGGGCCGAAGTTGAGGAGCAGCGCCAGCCGGAGTCGCGTGGCGGTCAGGTAATGCAAAGCTTGCGCGTGGTGTTCTGCGATGAGGGCGGTCGTGGCTTTGATTTCTAGTATGATCTTGCCGTCGACAAGGAAGTTGGCCCGATATTCCCCGACCTGTGCCTGCTTATACATGACCGTGATCGGTACCTGCCGTTCCAAGGGTATTTGCCGCCCAGTCAGTTCCAATGCCAGCGCGCGTTCGTAAACGGATTCCAGGAATCCGGATCCGAGCAGTTTGTGGACCTCCATCGCAGCGCCGATGACCGTTCCTGAGAGTTCTTCATAGAGCATTTCAGTCCCCATCGTAGCTAACCGGCGGCCCCAGTACATGATCGAGAATTTTTTGACAAATCCGTGAATCCGTGGAATCCGTGGCGTTTTTGTTTTGATTTCTCCAGGAGTGACGCTCACTTCCGATTGCACGCTAGCGAGGGTGTGAAACCGATCTGGCGAAACCCGTTTCTCAAGCTCATCGAGGCGCCAGTAGAGTCGTCTCGTTTGCCGCGGCCTCCCTTCCAAACCTCCGATTTCCGGCACGCTACCGGATCGCGAAATCGACGAGCTTGACTTTTCATGAGCAGGAAAGCTACTGCTGGCAAACGAAGTGTGAAAATTCCATATTCTGCAACCTCGTTTGGGCGTAACATCCCGGTTGTGAGGGGGGAGCCGCGGGCAGCTGAGGGACTTGGGAGGGTTCACGTCGTACACCAGATCAGAAGCAGAATCACCTCTTACAGCCCGACTCCGATCCCAAGAATCGCATCTCGTTTGGAATCCCCCCGGACGGCGCGTGCAGGCTGATTGGGGGTTTGGGTACCGCCCTTCGTGAGATCATCGATCCCTCGACTGAATAAAACCTATGCTTAAATCTAAAAAAACGAGGTCGAATTTGTTGTCTGCCTCAAGAATGAGGGGTATGTAGCTTCGCTGGAGCTGCACAAGATTTATCGCGTTCTTCCTGATCCGGACGCCGAGAAGGATGGCGACCTGCGGATCGTTGACGAGAGCGGCGAAGACTATTTATATCCGAAAAACTGGTTCGTTCTTATTGACGTCCCGGAAGCCGTTGAGGCCTCCTTGCTCAGAACGGCCTGATTAACACGCGGTCCGATCCCGCTTCCCAGAAACCGGATGAACATGTGAAAGATGGTAACAGGCTACTGCCTCTATTTTCGGGACAGTCACCATAATCCCCAGACTTTTCGGAAATATTCCGCATCCATGTTGGCCCTGGGAGCTTGGGGATTATGGTGACTGTCCCGAATGGCCCTGCGATTCAGACACTACAAGAAAAAATAGCGGCCACGAATGACACGAATGGGATCTAGGCAGACGCGGAGACTGCGCGGTTCGGCCGCCAGGGCAGCCCAGATCCGCAAATGAACCCCATCAAGCTCTCGGATCGAAACGCTTCACATCCCGGAACCGGTCCAGGTCTCGGTCGAACGAAGCTATGGGAATTGCGGACTCTCTGGCGACCGCCGCCAGATATGCATCGACAAAGTGGACGCCCGTTGCCCGGACGCGGTCCAAAGCGTCGAGAACCCTCTCGCGTTCCATAGGCCGGATTCCCGGCGTCTTCAAGAATTCGCAGAGCACCCGGGCGACCTCTTTCCGGCTTTGCTTGTAAAAGGACTCCAGAGTAAAGGCGGTCTCGGCAACGACCAGCGGCGCGATGTCGAGGACGACCTCACCTCTCTCGGCACTTTCGACGAGCGCTTTGGCAGCCAGGAAAAGCGCTTGCGGCTCTCCGGTGAAGAAGCGCAACAGCACATTTGAATCGACCAGATATCGGGGCGAGCTCACGCGCGCTCCTTGCGAATCGCTTCCTCAGCCCACGAGCCGGCCGCCGCTTCTTTCTCCTTTTTTAACCCTGGAAACGGAACCTTCGATTTGAGGCATCCGGCAAGTTCACTCACGCTGCGCACCGGCCGGATGACAGCCGTTCCATTCTTCCTCTCTACCCACTGGAGCCGCTGCCTGGGTTTGAGCTTAAGCGCCCTTCGAATTTCGAGAGGCACGGTGGTTTGACCTTTGTCCGTAAGTGTTGATGTCGGCATGCCCATATCCTACCAGCTCTGGAGGCATTGTTTCAATGGTGCACATTACCTGGACTTACTGCATTACCAGCCGCAAACTGCGCCGGCGGATCGGAAACAGCATGCCATTATCATTCCTGCGCGGCGCCGGATATGGTCCTGTGCGGCGGTTCTGTCGCCCTGGGTCGCATCTATTGGCGTCCAGCGGTCAGCCCGGTGATCCGCTATGGTAATGCGGCACGGACATGTTTGACTGTCCATTTCGACATGGCTGGAATTGCTGATCGGATCACACTTCATGCGAAGCGCGGCAGCACATCCCGAGCCCTCTGCGGCGGGTGTCGAGTTGCCCTCCTGTAAACTCAGTATCGCCCGGTGTGCTGTCGCCTGCGCATTCAGCC
>JBEKYG010000364.1:0-5685 GCA_049511215.1 Acidobacteriota bacterium
CCCATCTTTGCCGCCCTTGAAGTGCTCCCAGACTGTGTCGCCGATCTCCAGGAAATCCTTCATGATTGACCGGACGTTGTGAAGTTTGTCGGCCGCCGAGACCAGCAGCATGGGTGGAGAATCTGTCTTCAAGTGTTTGAGATAGGCTTCTTTTCGCACTCGCCAATCCGCTTTGTGTCTAGGGTCCTTTTCCAGCGAATCGCTGCACGCGACCACGATATCCGCGACTTCGTCCCCGAAGCAGGCGCGTATCTGCCCAGGATCGACGCCGCGATCTTCTACGCAATCGTGGAGCAGCGCGGCAATCGCCTCATCTTCGTTCCCGCCATAGTCAATGACGATGCTTGCCACGGCCAGCAGGTGGGACGCATATGGAATTTCAGTACCTTTGCGGAGTTGGCCGGCATGAGCGGCGAGCGCAAATATCAGGGCATCTTCGAATCGTTTTGTTAGCTGCAATGAGGTTCTCCTTTGGTGTGCTAGTCCTTCGTCTTGTGCAGGTCTCGGGATTAGGGCGAGTTTCTTTGTGACGAGGCAAAAAGGTTGTCCGCCATTAATGTGATCATCTCCCGTAGCGCCAGTTTATCCAGCCAGGGCTTTGGAATTCCGGGTTCTCCATAGAACGTGCCCGCGAGCTGGCCGTATATGGCGGCCGTCGTGTCAGCGTCATTCCCCAGGTTTGCCGCCAGCAGGCAGCCATCGCGGAAATTATCGCTCATGTGCAAAGCCCACAACGCCGCTTCCAGGGAGCGGACGGCGTATCCGGACCCTTGGATCTCCGGCGGTTCCTTTCGCCGGAAGGAGCCCGACGCAACCTCATCGACCTCCGGCATTAGGGGATGCGCATCCCAGTAACCGTCGGTGGGACAATAATGATCCGACATAAGCGCCTGCTTGCCGGCTCCCTGCAGGGCCCCGACAATCAGCGCCGCGAGGTAGCGGCACGCCTCGACCGCCGCCGGCGCCGCGTGTGTGGTGCTGGAACTGTCTGCGGCCATCTCGACCGCGCGGGCGGGTTCGCCCGCAAAAAACATCGGCACGGGCGCAAGCCGCATAAGTGACCCATTGCTGGCCTTATTGGGATTGCTGGAGCCGCAGAACGGCTTCCGGGTGCGGACGAAGAGTTCGAGCGCCTCCCTGGTTGTTGAACCGATGTCAAAGCATTTCCCGGTGCTGCTCAGATGTCCTTCTTTCCACCACCGGACATAGCGCTCCAGCTGATCGACCGCATCGAATCCCTGCTTTTCCAGCAGGCTCTCTGCGAGGCACAGAGCCATCGGAGTGTCATCGGTCCACTGCCCCGGAGCGAGGCGATGCGGGCCGCCGCCGATCATATCTGTGATCGGGACAAAGCTCCCCGGTGGCTCAAATTCGATCGCAGCCCCGACCGCGTCCCCCACAGCAAGCCCCAGCAAACAGCCGCGAAACCGTCCTGCTTGGTCCATCAGATTGCCCTCCATGCTGGTCGTTCCCAGTGTATCACCGCCGATTCCCGCATCACCCAATTAAGCCATTCCGCCGGAAACAGAGCCTATTATGGCAGGATGCCCTGCTGTCCAGGCACTCCGCGCCGATTCCCCCTCAGATCGGACGCGAAGGACAGCAGGAAATTTTAAATGCTCTTTGCGAACCCATCATGAAAAGCGAGCGTGACACCCGGGGTCATTATCCAGATGAATTTCTCCGCGCCCTCCGCGTTAATCTTTGGCCTTTTCCCGGTAGTTTCCCCCGCACCGCCCGCCGATAATCATTGCAGTCGCTGCTTTTCCAGGAGTAGCCTAGCCGTACGCCGTCCCATGAAAGGACGATGCTCATGCCCCGAAATGACCAGGTAACCCGCCAGTGGTTCTTGCTACAGGCTCTCGAGAAGCCGGGCGGGGCGACCATCGAAGAGCTCACGCAATCGTTGCCTCCGGATTACGCATGCCACTCCCGCACGGTCCGGCGAGACCTCGAGGCCCTTGAGGCACGCTTCCCGATTTACACTGATCGCGTTGACGGCCAGATCCGCTGGAAGCTGGTGGAAGGATTCAGCCGGGTGCCGGCGGTCCAGTTCTCGGCCACGGAATTGATGGCGCTTGTCTTCACCCGCGACCTGGCCCGGCCGCTGGAAGGGACTCCCATCAAGGAGTCCATCGACTCGGCGCTGGTCAAAGCTGCAGGGGCTTTGCCGGCGGGAGCGGAAGAATTCGTGCAGGGCCTGCAGGGATGGTTCTCCGCCGGCATCGGCCCGCATAAGACCTACCGGGAGCACCGCGAAAAAATCGATCAGCTGGCTCGCGCGATCACGAAGCACCGGACGGTCGAGATGCGTTACTACACGGCGTCGCGCGACAAGACCACGCGCCGCAAGGTGGACCCGTACCACATCTGGTACGCCGCCGGCGCGCTGTATCTGATTGGCTACTGCCACCTCCGCAGCGATGTGCGCATGTTCGCGATCGACCGCATCGTAACGCTGACGGTCACAAACCTCCCCTGCCAGATGCCCCTTGGCTTCAACGTTGAGGAATACGTCAAGGATGCACTGACCGTGATGCGCGGCGGCCCGCAAATCGAAGTAGAGCTCCGCTTCGACCGCAAGACCACCGCCTGGGCCAAAAACCGCATCTGGCACCCCAGCCAGAAGGCAACATTAGATCGTAACGGTTGCCTGACCCTGATCCTACGGGTCGCCGATACGCCGGAACTGGTCGGCTGGATCCTGAGCTTCGGCCCCGGAGTATCGGTTGTTCGTCCCGATACCCTGCGCAAACAGGTTATATCCACCGCCACACAGATCGCAAACCAGAATGACCCCTGATGTCACTAAAGGTGATTAGAATAATGGCTGTTATCGTTTCATTTCCGATCCGTGTTGGCTAAATTGCTGTATCCCTAGGCGGGATTAGATGAAAAACCTTGGCGGCACCCAAATAAACATTATTTATACGCAGTCCCTTCAGCGTAATGCAGACATGCTAAGGTTGAAACTCCAAAAGCTAAGGGCTGACTGCTCGCTCATTCTGGTGGACTCGGACAGTGTAACGGCGCATCAAAGAGGTAAGATTTATTATTTCCCTCAGTCAAACGGTAATCAGCGCACCGCTGAGACACTAAGAACGTTCCTTGCGAGAATCGCGAAATTCACTATTCAGAGATACGTTTCTTTGGATAGTCCCACTGAGGCTAAATATGCGATCTGGCTCGTAGAAGCTTCCTCCGTATCATCCGAATCCAAAACTAATTCCAGAATTACAGGTACGGTAGCGCCGGAGCATTTTCCTCCGTCATCCATAGAAGTCGAAAGTCCTAATGCCCCGTTTTCCGATCGACGTGGACAGGAAATTGAATCTAAGAGGTGCGACAAAGCGCCAAGTGAGAATTCGCATTTATCCACGATTCGGAAAGACTCCGCTGTCAATGGGATTCTGCCACCGAAGATCATACGAAAGCCTTTGGTAGTGGAAACGCCACGCCGGCAAATACCGCCGTTGGTGGGCTGTCCAAAATGTCCATGTAATGTTCGTGAAGATAGACTGGAAAGCCACTTGACAAGAGTTCATAACACCGCAGCTGGCCGTAGCATGCGAGAAGATCTTAAACGTGTCAGGTCGCGGTCGTATTCCCAGGGCAAGCGAGCTCGGCTGCGTGACAAATCGCCATGGCCAAAGCCAAGAAAGGAACGCTGCCGTCAGTGCGGACGGCCGGCAATGCCGGGTTCCGATAATTGTTACAGTTGTGATTCGGGATAGACGATGACTAAATAGCTGAACTATTTCGCACTGCGCAATTTAATGCAGCCGTCGAACCTAACCTCTGGAGCTCTCCAAGGTCCATACCCTGGTCTCACAGAGCTTTTCAGAGCTTCGTGGTATTGCATGACTTCATATCCGCTTCGTCATTTATAGAGAATGTCAGATTGTGGACACCCATTAGATTGTGGGCACCCATCAAAGATGCAAGAAAAAACAGTGGGTGTCCACGTTTCCACGTTTTCCGTGCTTGCTCCTGCCGCCTTCCTTGCCTCCTCCGGCACTGATTGACGGGGACTGCCAGGTCTCCGTTGATCGGGCCCGTTCCGCTTGCGCGGTTCTGGATGCGATCCGAGCCGATCAGCTGAATCGCACGTCCTGAAGAAAATTGGCTCAAATCCACAGGATTGCAGTTAGATCTGTTGGAGTCATGCGGGGAGGAACTCTCATGAGTGAAGTCAGATTGAATATCCTGGATGGCAGCCGGGCGTTTTGCGGCACGATTCACGGCAGCGTGGCCGATGCCGCCGTGGCGGCGCTGTCCGCTGAACCGGAGACCATTGAGGAATTGCAGGACGCGTTGTCCCGGTTCATCAAACCAGTCAATGATTTCAGACCTTTCGCAGCGTTTCACATCGGCAGCAGCGACGAGCCGTCAGACGCCGGGATTATGTTCATCGATCTGGCCGCGCGGGTCGTGGCCGCCGAATCGTTTTACTCCATGCCGTCCGCCGAAGGACAAGTCCGATACCATGATGGTGCGCAAGAAACCGACGTGTGGCTGCCTTATCGGGCGCCCGATGATTGGCTGTTCGTTGCCTCCGTCACTCGATACAAAGCGGTCTGTGACCGGCGACGCGTTGAACGTGCGGCAGCTCAACCGCTCGACTTTCGAACCATCCTCTATGGCACGGCTGTGGAGTTCATTGTCGAGCAGTGTCTTGCAGCCCGTGATTCAAATGCCGACGACCCGATCGCAGAGATTCACGCCAAATGGTTTATGACACCCCGCGCTGATTTGCGCGACCAATCGCCGCGGGAGGTGATGCTTAGGAAGCGCGACTTTATTGATGCCGACTTGCAATCGCGCGAGCTGCAATGGAGCCTTGTCGGCGAGCCGGCGCCGTGCCTGAGGCCAGATTCCGCCGCCTACCGCTTCGCCGGCTTCGGCACTCACGAAGTGGTGATGTATTACGAGCTGTTGCGATGCCTGCTCTCGGAGTGCTGGAAGCGCGTGAGCGAGGAAGGAAATGTCGCCATCGCAGACGAGGTGGCGCGCTTGGAGCAAATCAAGGCAGACTGGCTGGAGTGCCCTCAGCCGGATCTCGGCGGTAGGAATCCCGCCTTTATCCTCGATTGCGAACGTATGCGACTGCCACTGATCATGTCGGCTGAGGAAACTCTGATTGACGAAGATTGTCCCCTTTGCCAGGCGATGCGCGAAGAGCCCATGCCGACGTTCTGCCACCTGGACGGCTGCAATATGGATTACGACTTTCCGTTTTCGTTCTATCGCACCAGCGACGAATGGGAAGAGGAAGAGCTCCTCCTGAAGCAGTTTAGCGACGAATTCAATAGGGAGGGGGAACAGCGGAAGGGAAAGGCTCTTAATGATGCGTCGCCGCTCCGCAGTGACGACGCTACGATTCAATAATCCCGCCTGCAGGCTGCTGCTCGGGAGATGTTCCGGGATGAGAACCGGTGAGATGGCGCTCCGCAATCCGGCCTTTTGTTACGGCCGGACAGACGCCGGCCCGAAGTCGAAAGAGCATTATCAGAAGGCGCTGGCGGCTTTTCCTGACAGCGCTGTTGCGGGCACTGCGCTGCGCATGGTTGATTCGGCTTCTTCTCGCGGCCTGCCGGCAAACCCCGTTTCATTTCCAGGGAGTTGCGCCATGGGTCTGTTCGACATCATCGAATGCGAGTACCCAATTCCTGACGGTCAGCACCA